>DAIDLB010000058.1 GCA_027449725.1 Chlamydiota bacterium | reverse complement strand
AGGCGAAGGCGCTCCGCAAAATGCGCCACCCCACTCGCGCCAAGCAGCTGCAGGCGTTCCTCGATCTTCTCGAAGGCGAGTAAAGCGGATTTA
The DNA here is from genome assembly GCA_027449725.1 of Chlamydiota bacterium. Lineage (GTDB taxonomy): Bacteria > Chlamydiota > Chlamydiia > Chlamydiales > SM23-39 > JAKBAE01. The sequence continues at coordinate 2,368 of DAIDLB010000058.1, read as the reverse complement.
CATCTGTAGACCTAAGGGGCTCTGCCCCTTAAACCCCGCCAAGGGGACTAGTCCCCTTGGAACCCCTGTTTCTTTTTTCTCCTGCGTTCGCAGGAAAAAAGAAACTGGGGAGTCCAGAGGGGCTTGCCCCTTTGGCGGGATTTTAAGGGCGGAGCCCTTAAGAGACAACAGTGTTGTGGGATTTGGAGCGTATCGGAGTCGAACCGATGGCCTCAACAATGCCATTGTTGCGCTCTACCAACTGAGCTAACGCCCCACAGGAATAGATCAGACATCTTACGATAACCGCCTCCATTTTGCAACGATCTTTTCTGGACAAAGAGGCGGACGGATCATAGAATGAAACGACTTTGCGGAGTTAAAAATATGTTTTATGAGGAAGTGCCGGAGGGGCCGCCGGACCCAATTTTCGGTCTCTCGGATGCGTTCAATGCCGATGTGCGTGTGAATAAGGTCAATCTCGTCATCGGGATCTATAAAAACGAGCGGCTCGAATCGGAGCTTCTCTCTACCGTGCGGGCGGCCAAGCAAGCGATATTGGAAGAAGACGGAGCGGCTGACTACCTCCCTATCGACGGGTCGAAAGCGTTTCTCGAACAGGTGGGCGGACTTCTTTTCGGCGAGGCGCTCTGGGGGGCTTCGAAAGGGAGGATTTATGCAGCGCAGACTGTGGGGGGCACCTCGGCCCTCCGGATCGGGGCGGAGTTTTGCTCTGCGTTTGTTGGGAAAAAGTTTGCCGTTTCCAATCCGACCTGGCCGAACCATCGGCAGGTGTTTGAAAAAACCGGGGTTGTTGAAACTTATTCCTATTACAGTCAACGAGAGCGCAGGTTCGATCTTTCGGCCATGCTGTCTGGGTTGAAGGCGCTGGAGCCAAAAACCGTTGTTCTTTTGCAAGGCGCCTGCCATAACCCGACCGGCTGTGATCCGACAGCGGATGAATGGGCCGAGATTGCCAAGACGATGCGGGAGAGGCAGTTGATGCCTTTTTTCGACGTCGCTTATCAGGGTTTTGGGAGGGGAATTGAGGAAGATGCGGCGCAGGTACGCCATTTTACAAAAGAGGGGCTTGAGTGCCTTGTCGCCTATTCTTGCTCGAAGAACTTTTCCCTTTATTGCCAGCGGGTGGGAGTGCTCTTTGCCGTAGCGCCGGATGCGGCTGTGAAGCAGCGGGTGGGAAGCCAGATCAAGCGGGTCATCCGCACCAGCTATTCGAATCCTCCGGCGCATGGAGCGCGGATCGTTCAGCACATCCTCGGCGGACCGATGCGGAGAGACTGGCGGCGCGAGGTTGATGCGATGCGCGGGAGGATCTCGGAGATGAGAAACGAGCTGGTCCGAAAGCTTGCGCTTCGGTGCAGGGGAAAAAATTTCGACTATCTGCTGCCCCACCAGGGGATGTTTTCATTCATCGATCTGGAAAAGAGGCAGGTGGCCAGACTGATCGAAGAGTTTGGGATCTATCTTCCGGATAGTGGCCGGATCAATGTTGCTGGCTTAAATTCCAAAAATATCGATGATGTAGTGGAGGGGTTAGGGAGTGTATTGGAATGAACCGGATCCACTATCTTTTTCTCGGTCTTTTTCTTTTTGTGCTGATCCATCTGCCGGCGGAGTGGGTCGATCTCTTCCGCTCGGAAGCGGCAGCGGCACTGGCCCCGGCCTGGCGCTCTGTCGCCGCCGCCTCCCCCAGCTCACCGCAACGGGGGCTGGATGCTCCGGCGCTCCAGGCGCAGGTTGATGCCCTCCAGGAGTGGCTGACGGAAGAGAAGCGGCTTCAAGAGCTCTCGGCTCAAGTGGCCGCTCTTTTGCATATGAACCCCCACGCGCTCAAAGCCGATGCGAAGAGGCGGGCGGAGAGGCAGAAAGAGCTGCTCCGCCTCCGCTTTTCGGCTATGCCGGCCCAAGTGATTTTCCGCGATCCCTCCTCCTGGAGCAGCGTCCTTTGGCTTGGCCTTGGAGAGGCGGACAACCGCTCGATCGGCCGGGCCGTCATCGCAAGAAATAGTCCTGTTTTACTGGGCAGCTCCCTCGTCGGCGTCGTCGAATATGTGGGAGAGACGCAGTCGCGCGTCAGGCTGATCACCGATTCGGGGCTCTCCGTCGCCGTGCGCGCTTCTCGCGGCGGGGGGCAGAACCGGGAAGTGAGGCATCATGCAGAGAGCCTCCTGGAAAGGGTTCGAGTCCGGAAGGATCTTTTTTCCGATTCGGAAGAGCAGGAGCGGTTTGTCGAGGTCCTCGCCCACTTTCAGGAGCGGTTGGAGCCTTCGGATGAAGAAGAGCTGCTTGCCAAGGGAGAGTTGTCGGGCTGCAGCGCGCCGCTCTGGCGGGCACGAGGCTCTCGCCTGAAGGGATCGGGATTTAATTA
>DAIDLB010000057.1 GCA_027449725.1 Chlamydiota bacterium | reverse complement strand
TCATCCTCCGCTATCTCCACCCTGAGTTCGAAAGGCCGTTCAAAGTGCCCCTCGTTCCGGTGATTCCGGCATTGGGAATGCTCGCTTGCGTAGGTCAAATGGCCTACTTGCCGATGAGCATTTGGATGCAGTTCGGCATCTGGCTGGTAGCGGGTCTTGCGATCTACTTTGGCTACGGGATCAAGCACAGCAAACTGCGCCACTCGTAAGAAAAGAAGATAAAATGCAGCGCAGAGGCGCTAAACGCACGAATTTTTCGAGCTTTATGCCTCTGTGGTGCATTCTTCACCAAGAATGCGCGCTCATCCTCTCCGGCCAAGGCGCCAAAACCTCCCATTCAAATTCTTAAAGGAAAACGACCATGAAAATACAATTCGCTCAACCCATCTGCGGAATCTGCGAACAGCCAGGAGCAACAAAATTATGGTATAACCAACGATCCAATCTGGCCCATCCCATCTGCTTGCAATGTATTGATCGTGAAAACAAAGCTCTTCAATCGCTGCTTGACGAGATCTTTCCCAACGCAGCCCTTCCTTACAAAAATTTCGCGCAAAGGTGCGCTCTCGAAGCCATCAAAACTAAAATCGGCAACGCCTCTATTTTATCGTTCAAAAGATCCCCGAGAGGCGATGAGCTATTAGCTCGCTTTGCGTCTCAAGAAGTAAGAGACGCTATTTTTGACATTAAACAACAAGCAAAAACCCATTACAATTATTAACGCTATGGCTGTTAACATATCCATTTTAAAACCGACGTGTGACTGCGGCGTTTGCGAACAACCCGGCGCAACCGTCGTTTGGTATAACCATCTGTCAAATTATGCCCATTCTGAATGCATCGAAAAGATCCAAGAAATCGAGGGCATCCTTTCCAGGCGGCTTGACACCTATTTTCCTAACCATAACGTTTATAGATCTTCGGCTCATGGCGCCGTGATCAGGGCAATCAAAAATGAGATTGGCAACATTTCCATTTTAACTTTCTTGGAAACGGAGGGATCGAAGAAGTTAAAAACTCTCTGCAGGTCAAATATCGTTACAGACACCATACAAAAGCAGTATGATTTTAGTTATGCAGGTCCGTTCAGACCGGAATTGCTACCCCATTTCGAACTGTGAAACGAAATGTTCCAGGCTGCGGGGAATCTCCACCTCGAGGTGGATGTCGTTTTCCTCGTATTCGCAGGAAAGCACCTTTCCCTCGCGCATCAACATGCTGACGGCGGAATAGTCGCTTTGAGGAATTTTGAGGCGGACGACTTTTCTGAGAAGGGATACCTCTTGGATCATCAGCTCCATCAACCTGTCGAAGCCGGTTCGATCGAGAGCTGAAATCTCCACCGTCTTCGGATATTCGATCCGAAGGCGGCCAACAAGGTGACGGTCGTCGCACCGGTCGACTTTATTGAGGAGGGTAATCATCGGGTGCTTGGAGGCGCCAAGCTCTCTGAGCACTTCGAAGGTCGCCTGAGCCTGGAGCTGAGCTGCCGGATTGCTTGCATCGATGAGGTGGAGCAAAATGTCGGACTGGACCGCTTCTTCAAGCGTGCTTTTGAATGCCGCGACGAGCATGTGCGGGATCTTGCGGATAAAACCGACCGTATCGGTCAGGAGGATTTCCTGCCGGTTCGGAAGACTGAATTTCCGCGTCGTCGTATCGAGCGTGGCAAAGAGCTTGTCTTCGATCAAAACGTCGGCATCGGTGAGTGCGCGCAAAAGGGTCGATTTGCCCGCATTGGTATAGCCAATGATCGCAAAGGTGGGAATGCCGGAGCGTTTTCGCGAGCGGCGCTGCGTTTCGCGCGTCTTTTTCACCTCTTCCAGGTCGGCCTGCAGCCGATCGATCCGCGTCCGGAGAAGACGCCGGTCGATCTCGATCTGCCGCTCTCCTTCCCCTTTCAGATAGCCGCCGCCCCCTTTGCCGCCGCCGCCGGTCCGCTGGCGGCTCAGGTGGGTCCAAAGGCGTGTCAGCCTTGGAAGCTGGTAGCGGCAAGTGGCCAATTCGATCTGGATCTTCGCCTCTCTTGTGTGGGCTCTTTGGGCAAAAACTCCCAAAATCAACTCCGTCCGGTCGATTACCAAACACTCAAAGCATTTTTCCAAATTTCTTTGCTGCTGGGGAGAGATCTCATCGTCGAAAATCACAAGATCAAACGCGTGCTCGGCGACCAGCCCCTTAATCTCTTCGACCTTCCCCTTTCCGAGAAACGTCCCCGGATCGAATTCCCGGATGGGACAGGGCAGATGGAGCGCCGGCTCCAGTCCATAGGTATCGCAAAGCGAGGCCAACTCGCCGAGCTGCTCTTCCGTCTGCGGCTTTTCTTTGCCGCCCTGATAGGTGCCGATCAACAAAGCCCTTTTCGAAGGGCCTTTGAGATCTTGCAAGCGTCCAACGCCTTCACTGGGCGGTAAATTTGATTTCAAGTCCATCGTACCCCAAATGGATGCCTGCCGGCAGGCTCTCCCCTTCATCTATAGTATGCGATAAGTGGGTCAGCCAAGTCTCCGCCCCCACCCTTTTGGCAAATGCCACTGCCTCGTCAACGGTGAACTGCACCGGCGACGGGTCTCTTCGAAGAGCGCTGAGCACCAGTTTTTTTACTCCCTGAAGCGCTCCAAACACCTTTTTTTCGTCAAAGGTGCGGATATCGGAAATATAGGCGAAATCGCCGCACCGAAACCCGTTGACCTTCATCCCCGACTGCAGATAAGTCAATATGTCGAAGGAAACCCCTTCGAACCGGGCCGTCCCAAACTCCTCTTCAATGAGATTCACCTCGATCTGAGCGCTCATCGTCGCTCCTTCGGCATTGGGCTTGAAGAGATAGTAATAGCGCCTCTCGAGGTCGGCAAGCGTATCTTTAGAAAGGAGGCACGGCATCGGCCGCTTCATTCGGAAGTTAAAAATCCGAAGCTCATCGATCCCCCCAACATGGTCGTAGTGGGTATGGGTCAAAAGAAGTCCATCGAGCCTTTCAATCCGAAAGCGGAGCGCCTGCTGGCGGAAATCGGGTCCCACATCGATCAAAAATTGCTTGGAGCCGATCTTTAAAAGACCGGACGAGCGAAGGCGCCGGTTGCGTGGAGAATCGGAAGAGCAGATAGCGCAACCGCATCCGATCACCGGCACTCCGGCCGAAGCGCCTGTTCCTAAAAAGAGAAAGGTCGAGTTCATGAAAACAGTTTAAAACGAAGAACCTATATCAGCCAAGAGAATCTTAAAAATCGTTTTCCTGTCACTAAAAGCTTTTTTTGTCTAAACTCTACGCCCTGACAAAACTTAAGGATCCAACTATGAACAGCTATCCATTCCTTCATCCCATTTCAACTGTCTCCCACACATTCCCGACCTCATATTATTTTGCCGATCTCGATGTCTGGGTTGACGAAGCGCGCGGAACCCCGGAATATCAAACCAGGCTGGAACTGGCCGACCAGATCGTACAATCCCATAGGGTTCAATCCACAGGATTTCTCGTGGAAGGAGGCAACCTGACCTCTCTGCCAAAAGCCATCGGCTTTCTCTCCTTTCTTGAAGAATTGACGATAACTAAAAACAGTCTTCTCACTTCCCTTCCGGCCGAGATAGGGGAGCTTAAAAGTCTAAAGAGACTTGTTTTAAGCGATCTCGGACTTACTTCTCTCCCTCGTGAAATCGGCAGATGCTCTGATTTGCAAGATCTCCACATCGAGAAGACTGAACTCACTCTGATCCCTGACGAAATTGGGGATTTACATCGGCTGGAATTTTTTTATCTCGGGGGCAATTCTCAATTATCCTATCTCCCTTCATCGATTGGGCGCCTTCAGAACTTGCTGGAAATCAGCCTGCGAGACTGCAACTTTTCCTATCTGCCAAAAGAGCTTTTCTCTTTGCCGAAACTCACCTATCTCGATCTCCTGGGATGTCCTTTTTCCCCGCATGCGCTCGAACGTCTCCAAACCTTCGCCCAACCGCCGCGCACAATCGTTTACTCACAAGAAAATCTACAGACGTGCTCGATGACCGAAAGACCGCTGGAAGAGCTTCTTGAGAGACTGTGCCACCTCTCCGGCAAGAGGAGAGCCCCTTTTTTCCGAAATCTCTCTAAACATCCGGACCTCGAAATCCTGCAGAAGTTTCTCAACAAATTTTTCCACGCGGTGAATTTCAGGGAAGGCGATTTCCGTCATGCAGCCATAGCTTCTAAGCTCATTGACTATCTCGTAGAGGCAGAGAAGAACAGATATTACCGGAAGAGCTTCTTCGCCTGTTTAAAAAATGCATCTTCTCTGGAAAAGGATCAGATTTCGATCCTCTTTTTTCTTCTGGGTATGGAAAAAAAACTAGCCGGCGTCAACTTCACCCATTTGAAAATTCTCTATAAGAACCTCGTCGGCGTCTGGACGACTCGGCTCATCCTTCGCATCGTCCGTGAAAGATTAAACGATTTAGCCGTCTATGACAGCGCTTCAGTCTATCTCGGGTATCTTTCGAAGCTGATAGAGTGGCACGATTTGCCCCTAGATGTAGAAGACTTTAGTCTATTTGATATCAATGAAATCCCGGCGGTTCAATTGCATACGGCGAGCCAGCAAGTCGATAGGGCCGAAGCGAACCTAACAATGCAGGCGGAATTTTTAGCGAGCCACGATCTCTGGCTAGAAGCGCTTAAACATGCAAACCCCCTGATTTATCAGGAAAAAAGAGGGGATCGAGAGGCTTTCATCAAATGGACAAGAGATGTCATCGCAGGATTCAGCTCCAATCGCTGCTAACACGCAGCCCTACAACCGATTCTTAAGGTTGTTTGGGTATACAATCTCGGTCGTCCTGAAGCAAGCGCGGAGCCAGAGCTCGCAAAGACGCCCCTCCTCCTCGCATACCGCCCGGATAAAAGTCGCTGATCCGGGCGCTAGGCCAAGTTCCCTTTCCATCTCGGCCAAATGCTCTTCCTCCTCCAACAAAATCGACTGCACCCGCACTTTCGAGCCGCTTTTCCGTAGAGCCTCCTGGTAGAGCGGATAGAGCTCCGCCGCCCGTAGCTCAATCGCATAGGTCGTCAAGAGATAGGCATGAGATTGGTTTTGACGCGAAGCAAAAAGATCGAGACGGTGGAGATAGTGATAGGTTGCCCAGCCGCCAAGCAGGGAGGATCGGCGGTAGTCGACGCAACACTGCCCGATCCGCCGCAGTTGGGTTTTGAGATAATGCGCATGCCGAAATTCTTCGGCCGCGTGTTTAAGCCTCTCTTCTTTAACAGCGGACGGATGGGCGGATGCTGCGATTTTGCAGGCTCCGCAATGTTCGAGATAAGAGAGCGTATTGAGCCAGCGGCCGTGGAGCGCCGGGTCGGCGACAACGCGGGCGGCAAGGGCTTCGATTTCCTGTTTGAACGAAATAAACATCAGTTCAATGTCTCCTGAATAACCGCATAGATTCTTTCCAACTCATCGTCTTGGATGCAATAAGGAGGGAGCAGATAGAGGACATTTCCGAGCGGCCGGACCAAAATCCCCCGCTGCAAAAACAGATCGGCGAGCCGCCTTTTCAGAGGATTGAAATAAGAGGCATCTTCTACCCGGTACTCCAGCGCGAAAATTGTCCCCAGCACATCGACGCGCCTCAGCTTGGGATGCCCTGCCCATTTGCTTTTGGCGCGCTGATGGCTTCTTTCGATCCTCTGTCTCGCCTCTTCACACTCCGGACGCAATAGCAAATCGAGGTTTGCGTTGGCGGCAGCGCAGGCAAGGGGATTGGCCATGTAGCTATGGCCATGTAAAAGAGCGCGGGCGGGGTCGGGAGACAAAAAGGCGTTGAAGATAGACTCTTTGACCACCGTTGCGCCGAGCGGCAAAAACCCTCCGGTGATCCCTTTTGAGAGGCAAAGAAGGTCGGGCCAGATACCAAGACGGCTGCAGGCAAAGAGAGGGCCGGTTCGGCCGAAGGCGGTCATCACCTCATCTGCAATCGTGAGAATCCCCCGCTCCCGGCAGGCATGGATCATCCTGGCCAGCACCTCTCCCGAATGTAGGCGCATTCCACCCGATCCCTGGATCAGCGGCTCAAAGATAAAGGCACCGATCCGGTCCGATTGAAGGGCCTTTTCAAACGCTGCCCAAGAGGCCTCTTCGCACCCGGGCTCTGGCGGCGGGATCGAATCTACCGGAAAGAGATAAGGCCAAAAGGGGCGGTTGAAATGGGTTTTTCCGACAGCCGCCATCGCGCCGAAGGTGTCGCCATGATAGGCTCCCTCAAAGGAGAGGAGCCCCTTGTCCGAGGTTTGAAAAACCATCTTCAAGGCGATCTCGATTGCCGTCGAGCCGTTATCCGAGTAAAAAACCTTCGAATATCCGGGCAACAGGGCAAGGAGCCTCTCAGCGAAGAGAATTGCCTGCGGGTGGGTGCATCCGCCGAAGAGAACGTGTTCAAGAGTTTTCGCCTGATCAGCGATGGCTCTTGCGATCATTGGGTGCGTATGGCCGTGCAGATTGACCCACCACGAAGAGATCGCATCGAGATACGCCTCTCCTGACGCTCCGTAAAGATACGCCCCCTCTCCCCTGACGATGGGAATCGGCGGCGGCGCGGTAAGCGCCTGCGTATAGGGATGCCAAATCACAGCGAGATCCCTGAGAGCCCAACTTCCTGTATCCGTTTTTTCGACCACTGTTTTTCCCATGCAATTTCACCAAGACTTCGTGTTTTCGCTCGCGAAAGGAGCATTTCTTCTACCCCGCCATTGAACACGACGCCCAAAAGGGGGATCTTTCTTTGGCGCATGACTTCTACCGTGAGAAGAAAATGGTTGAAGCTGCCGAGGTAAGGGCGATAGACCAGAATCCATGCAGCTCCCCAGTAAACCGCCGCATCCGCCCACGACTCTTCATCGTTCAGCGGTGCGAGGATGCCTCCCGTTCCCTCGATGACCAACAGGCCGGGATGCTTTGGCGGCTGCACTTCTTTAGCGACGATCCGTTGCCCCTCCCGTTTTGCCGCAAGGTGGGGCGAACAGGGTGCCTTCAGGGAAAAAGCCGATGGATAGCACCGGACGGAGCTATGCGCTTCAACCCATTCGCTATCCGTCGGCATCCCGCACTGTACCGGCTTCCAATAGGCAGCGCCCAGTTTTTCTGCAACGAGGGTCGCGACGACCGTCTTTCCCACTTCCGTATGGATGCCCGCAACAATGATCCGCTTCATGAAAGAGCCTCCAAGAGTTGATCGAGTTCGTCCGGTTGGTTGAAACTGTGGAGTACAACGCGGAGGCACTCTTTTTTCTTCGCCACCGTCGGTGGCCGGATCGCGCGCACATCGATCCCCCGCTCCCAAAGTCTTTCCGAAAGCTCCGTTGAATGCTTCGTGTAAATCGGTTGAATGGGGCCGCCCGTTGGCCCTCTCCCCGTCTTTTCGCAAAATGCGGCGATCAGGGCGTGCAATTTTTGCCGATGCCCCTCCCCTTCCGCCTCCAATCTGTCATAGCTGCGGGCGATCTGGCAAAGAGCCGCCGGAGAAAGCGCCGTCGTATAGATGAACGGGCGGGAGAAATTGATGAGATAGTCCCTCAAAAGGCGGCTTCCGAGAACGCAGGCGCCCTGGGTTCCGAGAGCCTGGCCAAACGTATGCATCCGGGCAAATACGTTCAGTCCCGCGGCATACCCAACTCCTCCGGCATGCGCCTCGTCGACGATCAGGCGGGCGTCCCATTTATGCGCAAGTTCTCCGATTTCTGCGAGCGGCGCCAGATCGCCGCTGATCGAATAGAGCGACTCGACAAGAATAAAAACAGGAGGCGAGGCTTTTTTCAACCTCGCTTCGAGCGAAGAGAGATCGTTGTGGCGGAATGGGACGCATTTCGCATCTGACAGGCGCATCCCGTCGACCATCGAAGCGTGGACTTCAAGATCGTAGAGAAAGGTAGCCCGGGATGTGCCGATTGCCGAGAGAAGCCCCTGGTTGGCCAGATAGCCGCTCGTATAAATCAGACAGCTCTCGGCCCGGTGGAATTTTGCAATCCGCTCCTCGAGCTCTTCGCAGAAGATTGAGTTGCCGGTCAAGAGGCGCGATCCCGTCGATCCTGCCTCTCCCCCCTCATGCCATTCTCTTGCAAACCCGAAATAATCGTTCGAGGCGAAGTCGATTCCGCCATTCCTCCGGCTAAGCGTCCTCAAAAGACCTGACACTCGTCTTTCTTCCAAGCGCTCTTCAAGAAACATAGGCTTGAATCCCCAGAAGCTCGAACATCTTTTGGTCCACATCAAAATCGTGGTTCGGCTGCGTCAAACATTTTTCCCCCGAAAAAATCGAGTTGACTCCGGCGAGGAAGCAAAGCGCCTGCTCCTCTACCGAGCGGCTGACCCGTCCGGCTGTCAAGCGGATCATAGCCCGCGGCATCGCGATGCGCGCCGTTGCGATCATCCGCACCATGTCCCAGACGGGCAGGCGCGGCTCCTTTTCCAAAGGCGTCCCGGGAACGGCCACCAGGAAATTGAGAGGGACCGACATCGGATGGGGCTCGCGGGTCGCAAGCGTATGGAGCATCCCTACGCGGTCATCGACGCTCTCACCCATCCCGATGATCCCTCCGGAACAGACGGAGAGGCCCGCCTTCTCCGCCAAGTCGAGAGTGCGAAGCCTGTCGTCAAAGGTGCGCGTCGTGATGATCGAGGGATAAAATTCGCGCGAGGTGTCGAGGTTGTGGTTATAGGCGTACAGGCCCGCCTCCTTCAAACGCCTTGCCTGCGACTCGTTCAAGATCCCAAGGGTACAGCAGACTTGCACGCCCAGATCGGCGATTTTGCGGATGACGCTTAGGACTGCATCGAACTGCGCTCCATCGCGAGGAGCGCGCCAAGCCGTCGCGAGACAAACACGAGTCGCTCCATTGGCAATCGCCTTTTTCGCATGCTCCAAAATCGCCTCTTCTTTCAAGAGAGGGGTTGCCTTTACCTCGGTCTTGTAGCGGACCGATTGCGGGCAATACTTGCAGTCTTCGGGGCATCCGCCCGTTTTGATCGAAAGGAGGTTGCATACCTTGATCTGATTAGCGGGATAATGCTCCCGATGCACGGTTTGCGCCCGATAGATCAGCTCGAGGAGCGGGGTATCGTGGATGGCCCGAAGTTCTTCTTTTTTCCAGTCGGATCGAATCTTCATGGCAGCTAGGATAAAAACCTCGCCCCCTCCTTTGCAACCCGAAAAGCTACACCAAAACCCAAAAAGACGTTGATAAAATCTAAAAACTAACCATATGCTAACCTACCGACAGACAAAGACCCAACAACACAACCCAAAAATTAGGTTGACATTTCCATGCTGGAAGGACTCTTCGGGAATAAAAATGTGCAAAATGCGCTCCTCTTTCTCTTTGTGAATGGCAAACGTTTCGGAGCGGAGCTTCACCGCTCGCTTCAAACGCCGCTCACCTCGCTGCAAAACGCCCTGGGAAGGCTCGAAAGGGGCCGCATTATCCTGAGCCACCTCGAAGGAAAGACAAAAATTTACCGGCTCAATCCGGCTTGCCCGTTTGCATCCGAACTCGAGGCTCTATTGAAAAAGGCGTATACGCTCCTCCCCGCCCAGGAAAAAAAACGCTTTTCGCTGATCCCCCACGCAAAACGGGTGCAAGAGCCCCGTTTGCAGGGCTTTTGGGAAAGGCTCAAAAGCGTCAAATATCTGACGCTCTATACGAAATCGCAAAAGGGCATGGGGGATGTCCAAGTCGTAAAAGAAAGCGAAACCGTTCTCCTTTTTCAGGAACGGGGCGTATGGCAAGGCAACCAAGGCATTGCATTCAGCAACGTCTTCCGCTGGACGCTGGACCGGCAAGCCGGCCTGATCTCTCTTGAACATTTACGGCTGGGACCAAATGCGCCGGTCTTTCTGTTTCACCTCGCCCCCACCGACTCCCAGAGTTTGGCCTCGGTCGAGGCGCATCTTTGCGCAGAAGACGCCTACCTCGCGCAAGCGATCTGGGATTCGCACAGCATCCGCCTTCATTGGCGGGTCATCGGCCCCCAAAAAAACGAAGAAATGGAATACTATTACTCGTGACCAAAAATGACTTGGCTGGAATAATCGCCACTATGAACAAAGAAATTCGTTGGAAACAGAGATTTCAAAATTTGGAAAAAGCGTACGTCTTTTTGAAGGACGGCCTGAAAAGACCTGAGCTAGACATACTCCAACAAGCGGGCATCATTCAAGGCTTTGAGTTTACGTTCGAGCTCTCCTGGAAAACACTCAAAGATTTACTCGAACATCTGGGCACCATCGCAGTAGCTCCTCGAGATGTGATCAAGGAAGCGTTTGCGATGCAAATTCTCAAAGAAGGTCACCTATGGCTGGAGATGCTTGAAAAAAGAAATATTCTCTCCCATACCTACAGCGAAGAGCAGGCCGCCCACTCTGTTTTTCAAATCAGAACCCGCTATTTTCCTGCTTTTGAACAGCTTTATCTGGAATTGAAAAAACGGTGTTTGGGCTAAAACCTGCTGATATTGATATCATTCTAAAGGTGATCCGCGCACACCCTCAAGTTGGTGAAGCCCTTATCTTTGGATCCAGAGCGATGGGCAATTATAAGCCAGGCTCCGACGTAGATATAGCTTTGAAGGGCAACATCAACTCGGATGACGTTCTTTCTATATCAGCCGAATTGAACGAATGCACTCCTCTTCCCTATAAATTCGATGTGCTTGGATATT
>DAIDLB010000056.1 GCA_027449725.1 Chlamydiota bacterium | reverse complement strand
GGACGGAGTCCCCCAAGATAGCGTGAATTATTGAAGAGTGTAATAGGAGACGGGCTATCCGTCAAATTTGATCCGTCTGTATTCGGCGTCGACGATGCTCCAGATTGCATCGGCCCGTTTTTTGCGGCGGAGATCTTTGTCGGACTCTTCGGTAAAGGAGGCCATATCATATTCTGGGGAAAACGAGATGGCGATGGGCGTCACCTTCGCCGTCCGCGATTCTCCCAGCTCGATTTGCACGGTTTCGGGGGGGGGCATCATGTCGTAGGTCGACAGGGCGAGGGGGTAGAAGTGGGTGGGCTTTTTCGATTTTCTCGCCATGAGATGGAGCATCTCGATGCTTTGCGGATCGAAGGGGGCGACCTCTACTTTGCCGGAGGCGTTTTTGCGGTCGCGCCCGCCGCTTGGGGCGATGTAGATCGCTTTGCCGCCTTCGGCCAAGAGACGGCTCATCTTTTCCATCGTATGCTTGTTGTGGAGCTGCTTTTTCGCTTTCAGCTCCGGCGGATGGTCGATGTAGCGCTTGGAGTAGATGCAGAGGAGATCGCATCCCATGCTGAACGGGATGGCTAGAAGGTCTGTGACGACCCGCTCGCCTGCGACGTAGATGATCTCCTGCGAGAGCTTCGGATGGGTCTTTTCAAGCAGGATCGCGATCGCCTGCGGGTCGGGCTCCGTCTGGTGGTTGGCCAGAAGGATGGCGTTTTCCCCCCGGTTTAGGTGGGCTTCGATCTCATCTGCGATCTCCAGGCCGTAGACTTTTGAGCGCTCTTTGTCGACAAGCTGGCGCACGAAGTCGAGGCTGAAGCGGAAGTAGTCGAAAGGCTCCCTCACTTTGACATGGTAGGGCTGGAAGGTGAAGGGGTTTTTCACTTGCTCGGCGAGAAGATGTAAAAACTGGAGGTAGATTTCTTCAAAGGCGGCCGATGGGCGTTTTGCGGTTACGAGCGCCTGCTTGACCTGTTTGTAAAACCCGACGATGTTCTTCCGGGTTTTTTCCGGAAGAACATGGTTTTGAAAGAGGCGGTCCATCTCAGCGAAGAGACGCGATTCAGGCGTCGATTTTTTGTCCATTGAGGGTCGAATAGAAAATGTAGTCGTTCAAGTGGAGCGAGTCGTTGTGTGCAAACTCGAGGTGGGCATTTGCCTTGCTCGCCATTTTATGCAAAAAGTCCTTGTCCCCGGAGGCGAGGTAGCGGCTAAGCTCGGGATGGGTTACGAGTTTGAGCGCGTATTGGTTTTGGCATTGGATCAGCCGTCTTAAAGACCGTTCGATTTCGACCGCGACGCTCTCGTGGCTCTTCACCAGACCGCTTCCCGTACAATAGGGGCAGGCAGTGAAGATCGTCTGCGTCAGAGATTCGCGGCTTCGCTGCCGCGTCATCTCGATGAGGCCGAATTCGCTCATTCCCAGGATGGTGCATTTGGCCGAGTCGTCTTTCATCGCCTCTTTGAGCTTCTCCATCACCCTGCGCTGGTTTTTGCGCGAGCGCATGTCGATGAAGTCGCAGATGATGAGGCCGCCAATATTGCGGAGGCGGAGCTGGCGCGCGATCTCTTCCGCCGCCTCGAGATTGATCCGGACGAGCGTCTCTTCGACGTCTCCGGACGTGGGGGA
>DAIDLB010000055.1 GCA_027449725.1 Chlamydiota bacterium | reverse complement strand
AGAAAATGTAAATTTTATTTTTAAAAATCCCATTGTTCCAGGTATACTGCACACCCTGTGCTTCATTATTAACCCAAAAGTTGGTATGAGTTCTCACGATCTTGGAAAACTGACATGAATCCGTTCTCGATTCAAACCTCCTTTTCATCTGCAGATGGCGACGAACTCTCCCCTCTCTTCTCTTCTGCGGAAAAGCTGATCCAGGGGATGATTCCCGAGTGCGAACAGGTCAAAATGGAAGGCATCCTTTCCAAGAGCGCGCTCGACTCTTGTTTTTTCCGCTTAAGCCGCCAGATTCCGATCATCCAATATTCTGTGGTTGCCGGCCCTTCCAAAGGACTGATTTTGAAAATTCTCTGCCAGGCGGACTTTACCGAAGGAACCTCCAGACATATCGCCGACGTCTTCAGCCGCTGGCTCATACCCGGCAAGAGAATCGTCAATGGCGCAGGGATCAGCCTCCAATTTGCGTTTCAATATTTCCCTCAAAAGCAGCTTTATTTCCGGCAGGAAGTCTTCCGCTTCGAGGACCCGATCGATTTGTCCCTGGCGCTCAAGACGCTCCCGGCGCTGATCCATGAGACGAGGATCAACATCCTTGCAGCCTACCAGGCGCGCTATCTCAGCTCGCTAAAAAGCCTCAACGCCAACCAGCGCTCCGAACTTACCAGGCAAAATGCAACCGCCTTTTTCCAAAATGCCCACAATCGGACCAACCTCTTTTTGGCCCAGCTTTCGACGGAAGAAAAGCTTGGGGCCGTCAAAGAAAACATCCAGTACCTGACGCATGTCCGCCCCCAGGATTTTGATATGGATATTTTCCGGGAACTCTCCGACTTCACATCGCGTCTTCGCAATCCTTTTACGACAACTCGCGATCCGCGCCACTTGAGCCGCATTGTCGCCTTCCATTACCTCTTCAAAAAAAACCTTCTTCAGGCGATCCAGGCGGCCCCGAATGAGCGACATCTCAGCATCAAACTGGTCAAAGCGCAGCTCAATTCGGCCAATCCCGTCATCGGCGTCCTCATTGGGATGAACCTGCTCCGCGAATCGGAGCAATTCGACCGCAAGCACCTCTTGAGTGCGATCCAAAGCTGCCTCCCCCACTCCATCGCCGTCGCCGACTCGTATCTCGTCGACCGGCAGGAAGAGACGCTCCGGATTTTTTATCTGGAAATTCAAAAACCGCAAAACTCCCTCTTCACCTTGCAAGAGATTCGAAACCTGAAAGAACTGCTCCCCGACCGGCTGAAGAGACGGATGGAAAATATCGTCCACCCGATCTTCATGCCGAGGAATGAAGAAGAAGTGCTCCGTACCATCGTCGTCCTGAGCAAGCAGATGAAGTTTTTGCGCGACCTGCCCCATCTGACGATCCACTACGAAAAACAAAACGATTCGGAGATCACGTTCCTGATCGTCCTGGTCCGGATACTAAAAGAGACCGACCTTCCCTTTAAAGAGCTGATGCAAAGTTCCCTGTCTTCTCTTCGGATCCTCATCGACGAGGTCCGCTCCGCCGGATGCCTAAAGCGCCGCTTTCCGAAAGAAGCGGTTGTTTTCCGCGCGATGCTCGATAAATCGCTATTCTTCCGAAAAGACTTTTCGCTCGATTTGAAGAGGGCGCGTCAAAAAATCGCAGCAGAACTGCGCCACCTTTTAGGAGACTTCCGCGACTTCAATGGCGGCATGATCCATAAACAGGACGAAGCGCTGGAATTGCTCCGCAAAACGATCGGCCCCTCCGCAGTCCATCACGAGATCTTGCTGGAAAACTTCTTCTACTCGCTCAGACCGGGGATCATGCAGACGATCCTGCCCCCCGAACTCCTCCGCTCTCTCTTCAACCAGCTGCTGGAGGTCCTCGACGAAGACCTCGCCCAAAAAAGCTTTAGCTTAAAAGTATCCGGAGAAGGGAAATACTTTCTCGCCATGATCGGCGCTGCGGCCCCGACCTTCAAGGAAGAGGTGATGGGCGCAGTTTCCCAGCTCCGGATCCCCTCCTACGATCTCACAACAACCTTTTTGCACGTCCAGGAAAATGCGACGCTGGGATACATCCTCCGGACGGAAAACCTCGAGCGCCGCTCCCAATTCCAGCAGGTCTTGCTCGACGCAATGCTCAAATGGAAGATCAACTTCTCCTGCCACGTCAAATGCTCAGCGGATTAAGAGAGTGTCTTCTTCTTGGGGACTCCATCCCCACCCCCTGTTAAAGGGGCATGTGGACGGAGTCCCCAAGGCTAATGAATCGTAAACGTCTCTTCTACATCGTTGAAGGAGCCGCCCACCTGTTTGCCCTTTGCATCGACCAGCTGGAGGCGGAGGGTATGCTTTCCCTTTTTGAGGCCGTAGATATAGTAGGGCTGCCAAGAGGTGAAGGTCCTTTCGATCTTGCCATCCAGCGTCATCTTCACCTTGTAGCCGTCGGGACTTAGCTCCACGTTGGCTAGGTAAAAGTCGAGGAGGACCGGCTTGTCTTCTACCAGGCGGATTTGATCGCTCGGCTCATTATAGGTCAGATAGGGCTGGGTCAACATTGATGCCTTGGACTCGTCCCCTCTTTCCCCGACAAAAAAATAGCTGGCAAAGTAGAGGTTCGACCCCTTCAAGCTCTCGCCATAGGAGCGGGCCAGGAAAAGGCGGATCGTATGGAATCCTTTCGACAGTTTGAAAGGAACTGCGATCTTATAGAACTGATCGTAGTACCATCCTTGTTCATTGAATGGGTCGATCGCAGGCCCGTTGACGGGGAAATAGGGTTTATCATCGATCACGACGTGGATGGTTTGCCCCATCTTGGTGTTGACGATCTCGGAGGCGCGTTCAAATTGCGAATCGGCTTCCAGGGCAAAGCCATCGACACGGACCTGGATCCAGACGGGGTTGCCCCCAACAACCTGTCCCATTTTCGGCACCTGCAAAGCCAGGATGGCCGTCTCCGGTTCGGGCGTCCGCTTGACCGCCAAAATCCGGACCTCTTCGCGAGACTCAGAGGGAGCAGGATCGTTTTTACACAAGAGGGATGATGGCAAAGAGAGAGGCGCATGAGAGAGGAGGACAAATGAGATAAGGGCGGAGAGAATCATAGACACCTCGGGCTGGAAATTTCCTCATACTTCCTGACGGAAATTATTTCACTATAAAACAGTCGCTTCGCTGCCCTTGATCGTCACCTGCACCCAGGTATCGCGAGGCTGAATCTCGATCGTCTTTTTATAGCTTATCGTTCTGGGCCAAGCTGATTTGTCCTTGGAAACCCGCCACTCCAGTTGATACTTCCCCGGCCGAAGCTGAAAGCCGCCGCCGCCCCGGAATCCATATAAATCAGGAGGTTGCAAGCCGACGCTCCTCCCATCAAAGGTAACCGACTCGATCTTGAGGCCGCCCAATTCAGGCTGATCGTAAACCATGAGCTGCACCTGGATCCCCTGCGAAGGGCTTGTCGGCCCATAGTAGGGCATTTGCGCAAAGAGAGCGCAAAAGAGGAGGCAGAAGGCGGTAAAGCAGGACCTGGACATCGGGGCTCATAACCTTTTTGGGGACTTCGTCCCCAAACCCCTATTAAAGGGGGAAGCCCCTTTAAAATCCCCT
>DAIDLB010000054.1 GCA_027449725.1 Chlamydiota bacterium | reverse complement strand
AAACAGGTCAAACACCGCAACATCGTGTACCTCCGAAAATTGAAGAACGGGTATTCTGGCTCAAAACCTGATTGTAAGTCAAAAATGGATAGAGAAAAGATAAAAACCCTTTTGAGGCAATACGTTCCGTCCGAGATGGAAACGGAAGAATGCAAGCTTCGATTTCTGGACTTCGTGGAAAAAAATGAGCGGTGCTTTGACCGGGAATTCGAAGCGGGCCACGTGACTGCTTCAGCGTGGGTGCTCAACCACGATGGGACGAAAGCGCTTCTGACGCATCACCGCAAATTCAACCAGTGGATGCAACTGGGCGGCCACTGCGAGAAAGGGGATCCGGATCTCCTCTCTGCGGCGATCCGGGAGGCTCGGGAAGAGTCGGGGCTTTCTACCATCGAAGCGCTTCGGACGGACCTCTTCGATATCGATATCCATTCTATCTCTCTGCCTGCCCACACTCATTACGACGTCCGCTTTCTACTCTCTGCCCCCAATCCGGAAGAGGAAATCATTGTCAGCGACGAATCGAATCAGCTCAAATGGATTGGGATCGACGAAGACCTTCAAACGGATCCTTCGCTCCTCCGGATGTTTATTAAATGGAAGAATGCAGTTTTAGGAAACGTCCGATCATCGCATTGACCTGATCGGGAACTTCGAGTGTTGCCCAGCACTTGGATCCGATCACTTTTCCAAGTTCAAAATGGGGCGCCTCTCTTCGCATCTTCTCATACGAGCAGTGATGTTCATCAGTCAAAATGCAAAGCGTTGGACAGGAGATGTTTTTTAAGATTCCTTTAGGGCGGGCATCCCAATCCAGAAGGCCCCTGAACAATGCCGACAGAGAGTTTTTATCGACCCTATTGAAAGCGTCGATCGCGATTTCTTTGGTGCTTGAATCGGCATGAAGAAATAACTGATCGACAAATGACGCAACGAATGGAGGAGTGAATTCCGCTTTTTCCAATACGGCTATGGATGCTTCGATTTCCTCTACAAAGGAGCTATCCATAAAAATGGGGGGATCGATCAGAATCAGCTTCTCGATCGAAATGGAACCGCGAAGGGTTGTTTCGAGTGCGATGTTCGCGCCGTTATTCAATCCAACCAGACAGAGCTCTTTGAGAGAAAGCTGTTTGCAGATGGCAACTACGATAGAGGAAAGATCGGCCATTGTGTAGCTGGCAATCGGCGGGCTTTTGCCGGATCCAGGAAGATCGAACTGGATCACATCGCCAAATTGTCGAAGCAGATCTAGCTGATAGGTAAAAAAGCGATGGTCCGCGCCGGCGTTGTGGATCAGAACAAAATTCGAATCCCCTGTTCCCTGAAGGGTCTCTATAAAAATTTCAGTTCCATTGAACTTCATAGGCCATTTGGGTATGCTCTCCTGCCTTATGGCTGAAGCTGCGATTATTGTCATTCCTGCCCGTATGGCGTCGACCCGTTTTCCCGATAAGCCGCTGGCATTGATCCGGGGGATGACCATGATCGAGCGGATGTGGCGGATCGGCAAGGCAGCACGTGGCGCGTCCGAGGTCGTCATTGCGACCGATGACGAGCGGTTGAAGCGCTTCGCCGAAGGGTTTGGAGCCACGGTTTTGATGACTAGCCCGGATTGTGTGACGGGAACCGACCGGGTTGCGGAAGTTTCCCGCATGCCGGACAGAGATCATGCCATTTTTTTTAGCCTGCAGGGGGACGCCGTCCTCACCCCTCCCTGGGTGATCGAGAAGGTGTTGGAGGCCATGTTGGCCGACCCGTCAATCCAGATGGCGACGCCTGCGGTTCTTTTGACGGGAGAGGCCCGCAGTGATTTTGTTGCCCTAAAGAAACGCGGCAGCTCCAGCGGGACCGCCGTTGTGTTCAATCAAAAGGGGGACGCTCTCTATTTTTCCAAGACATTGATCCCCTACAGCCGCGACGAGGAAAGCCCGATCTACCGCCATATCGGATTATACGGCTATCGGAAAGAGACCTTGCAGTGCCTGGGAGAGCTTCCCGAAGGGCGGCTGGAGCGGTCGGAAAAACTCGAACAGCTCCGCGCCCTGGAAAATGGGATCGGGATTCGCGTCATTCCCGTCGATTACCGGGGCCGAACGCATGGGTCGGTCGATCGGCCTGAAGACGTGGCGGTCGTAGAAGCGGCAATCGAAAGAGAAGGAGAACTGGTTTGGTCCGTTTGATTTTGGTCCGGCACGGGAATACTTTTGAAAGCGGCCAGACGGCGACGATGGTGGGCGCCCGCACCGATTTGCCTCTGACCCAAGAGGGACGCGAGCAGGCCCGCCGCTTTGCCCATGCGGTCGGCTGCAAACCGAAAGCGATTTATGCAGGCGCTCTCCTCAGACAAACCCAAACGGCGGACATTGTCCGGGATCATTTTTCCTCGGGGCCCCCCATTCAAACGGCAGCGCTGACCGAAATCGATTACGGCGCCTGGGAAGGGTTGACGCAAGAAAAAATTCGAGAGCGGTGGCCTGAGGAATTGGACGCATGGACGATGGAAGCAGAATGGCCTAAGGGCGTTTTCGGCAGAAGCAGGGAAGAGCACCTGTCCGATATCCAAAACTGGATTGAACAGTTGCGGAGGTCCTATGCTCCGGGCGACCGGGTTGTCGCTGTGACGAGCAACGGGATCCTCCGTTTTGTCTATTCGCTGCAGGAGCCCGGGGCGCCCCCCAAAGTCGGTACGGGCCGCTTTTGCGAGCTCTTTCTTTTCAACGACTCGATCCGGATAGAACAATGGAACATAAAGCCATGAAAGGAATTTATGCTGCGACAGCAACCCCTCTGCACGAGGATTTGCGCATTGATCACGAAGAGCTTGCCTGGCATTGCAGCGATCTCATCCAACGCGGATGTGCCGGGATCGCCCTTTTTGGCACCACGGGCGAAGGACCTTCGTTTTCACTTGGCCGTCGAATCGAAGCGCTTGAGATCTTGACGCGGAGCGTCAATCCCGACCGGATCATCGTGGCCAACGGCAGCTCCGGCGTTCAGGATACCGTTGAACTATGTAATGCCGCGCTCAAGTACGGCTGCAAGGCGGTGCTTCTTTCTCCTCCCAGCTATTTTAAAAATATTCGCGAAGAAGGGGCGATCGCCTATTACCGGGAAATCCTCAAACAAGTTTCCCTCCCCACTCTTTTATACCACTATCCGAAGCTGACCGGAGTGCCCATTACGATGCCCATCCTCTCCGCTTTGCATCGGGAGTTCCCTCAAACCGTTGTCGGGCTGAAAGAGAGTGAAGGAGACCTTGCGTTTACCAAGGCGATTCTTTCCTCATTTCCCGATTTTCAGGTTTTTGTCGGAAAAGAGTTGCAGATCGCCGAAGCGGTCCGATCAGGCGGAGCCGGGGCCATTTGCGGCCTTGCGAACCTCTATCCCGAGCTGATCCGGGCTTTTTATGAACAGCCGGATCCTTCCCACCTCGAACAACTGGAGTCGATCTCGAAAAGCTTTCGGGAAGTTCCGTTCAACGCGGCCGTCAAAGCGGTTTTGCAAATGCGGCGCGGGGTTCCCTGGCGCACGTTAATTCCGCCTCTTGTTCCTCTTTCTTTCTTCGAAACGCTAACTATTAAAAATAACTTGTCCTTGTGATTCCGAATTAATATAAGAATCTCTTGTATTGATTTTAGGAATTATATGTTTTGTTTTCAGGATATCGAAACAGCCAACCTGGATTGTTTTTTTTCGGATTGCCGGGACGCTCGCATTGTGCTTTTGGGTGAGTCGACCCATGGCAGTTCGGAGTACTATCGTATGCGGGCCCGTTTGACAAAGGAGCTTGTGGCCAAAGCGGGATTTAACTTGCTTGCCGTAGAGGGGGATTGGCCGGATTTTGAGGAAGTCGACCGGTATACGAGAGGTCTGACCGTTCGCGCCCAGCCATTTCAACGCTTCCCGACGTGGATGTGGAATAACCGGGATTTTCTCTCCTTTGTCGAATGGATCAAGAGCTATAACGCCTCCTCTCCTCCTTTACGCATCTATGGCCTCGACCTCTATTTGATGCGAAGGTCGCTCGAGATTGCGCCTTTTGACGAAATCCCCTCTTTGGGGATAGAGCCCTCCTGCTATTTTCAGTATTGCAAAGCGGGCAATCGGTCACTAGAACCTCTCTGTCGGCGTCTTCTTGAGGCAGCAGAGCAAAAACAGGATGGGAGCGAAGAGGCCTTCCACCTTCTGCAAAACGCAAAATTTCTCGTAAAAGGGGAAGCCGCTATCCGGCAGCTCGATCAGGAAGCGCTCCATTGGAATATCCGGGCAAGGCAAATGTTTGACGCCCTGGTTGACCTTCTCGCCTTTCATGGCCCCGAGGCAAAAGCGGTCGTCTGGGTACACAATACCCATGTGGGCCACACAAACGCGACCCCCATGGGACAGGCGGGACGGTGTAATATCGGGACGCTCTGCAAGGAGCGGTTCGGCTCTCTCGCCTATACCGTCGGACTTGGCTGCTACCGGGGAGAGGTCGTTGCGGCGAGCCAATGGTGCGGCCCCCATCAAATCAAACCGATCCCGCCTGCTTTGGAAGGGAGCTACGAACATCTCTTTTTTGAATCGCGTCTCGGTTCATTTTTTCTCCAACTCCGTGGAGAGGCAGGGGCTTCATTGCGGGAGAAAAGGCTCCAGCGGGGGATCGGCACCCTCTATAACCCGGAGCTGGGACCCGAAGCAAATTATTATCCCGCTTCGCTCTCGGAGCAGTTCGACGCCTTCGTCTGGTTTGATTCGACGACTCCGGTACCTTGTTTCAATTGATTGGTTTTGGCATGCTGTCCGCATGGCTATCAAGACCGATAATGACTTTGAGGGGCAAGAGTTTAGAAAAGAAATTTTGGCGGCCTGCGATTTAAAGCATAAAACCTTTTCGAGTTGCACGTTTGAGCACTGCGACTTGAGTCAAAGCCAATTGCAGGGAGCAAAGTTTCTAGACTGTCTGTTCAAAGCATGCAATGTGAGCTTGGCCAGGCTTGATGGGTGCCGCCTGCAGGGAGTGCGGTTCAAGAATTGCAAGTTGACCGGAGTCAATTTCTCTCCAATTGAGAAGAAATTTCTCAGCGTTCGCTTTGAAACGTGCTTGATCGCTCAGGCTGTTTTTTCAGACATTGATCTGAAGAACACATCTTTTGCCAATTGTACGGTTCGCGAGACTACATTCAATGAATGCGACCTGTCGGGAGCTGATTTTTCCAAGGCCAACCTGAAGGGAACCGTCTTTCATCGGACGAATTGCA
>DAIDLB010000053.1 GCA_027449725.1 Chlamydiota bacterium | reverse complement strand
CGTCGAATGGGAAGATGAGAGAGAAGCTCCCACCTTGCAAGCCTTTTTAGAGGAGCTATCGCTCCGCACCAATGTAAAAGAAAATAGCGAGCTCCCCAAAGTGCGTCTCATGACCCTCCACAATAGCAAAGGGCTTGAATTTTCCCTCGTCTTTCTCGTGGGTCTTGAAGAAGACCTCTTCCCGCACATCAATTCCCAGGACAAACCGGAAGCGATCGAAGAAGAGCGGCGGCTTTGCTATGTGGGGATGACGCGGGCCAAGAGAATCCTCTACCTCACCTCAGCTACCTACCGCTACATGTGGGGAGGCCCCAAGCTCATGCGGCCATCCCGTTTTCTACGGGAAGTCCCCGCCCGCTTCCTCCGCAACTACAACCCCGTGCAGATCGAAGAAGAAGCCCCCTCTTCTGACGACCCGGAAGGGTTTTCACCGGGAGAGAAGGTCTACCATAAAGAGTTTGGAGCAGGGGTTGTATTGAAAAGCTACCACACCTCTTTTGGACTTACCTATGAGGTGCGGTTCGAGGGCGGAGGAGTTCGTTCGCTGGTGGCGAAATATGCCAAATTACAGCTCTCCGACAGCCACGCCTATTGAGAGCTTATAATTTTGCCGGCAGGGAATCCCAAGAGACGTCGGCTTTCTGTTTTAAAGGCCTGATGTTTTTCACATGCCTTTGAGGATCAAATTCATAAAAAACATCGGGAACCTGAAACTCAGGTTTATTGCTTGGGAATGCGGCATGCGCGGCTTCAGACGTCTTAGCCATAGAATCAAAAAAAGAATCGTCCGTTTCTAGTCCTTCAGACCAATCAAGATCAACAGACCCCCTCACCGGCGACAAAAACATAATACCTCCTGGAAATTGTGCCTTTTGTCATTAACAATACAATCCCCCTTAAAAACACTCAAGAACATTCATCCTCAGGTTCTTAAACAAACAGCCCCTAAATTACTAAAAACCAACAAAATATACTAATTGTTCCATTTAATTAAAAAATCATGTATAATTATTATATTAAAAACTAACTAACAAGGGCCTTATAATGGCTAGCAGCATTTTCTACACAAGCGAGTTTAATGAAATTATTAACAAAAACCCACTTCACAACCTGAAAGACGAAAAGAGCGAAGAAACTAAAAAGAAAATAATTTCCGTTTCGCAATCTATTATCAAGCACACAAAAACGACTGGACTACAAAAAAGCGAAATAAAGCTGCTTAATACATTTATCGCCAAACTAAAAATCGTCGAAGAGGGCGCGAATTCCAGCGATAAGCAACGGTTAAAAACTTACATTTTCGCTCTGGAAACCCTCAGCCTGTTAAAACAAGATTACCCCCACCTTGCCAACCACCCATTTATTTTTGAATTATTTAGAGACAAATACAAAACAACACTAAAAGACCCTCTTGAGTTCTATGTCAAACTTGTCGACTTCCAGGAAAACTATTTACTGCCTGCTATAAAAAACGCCAAAACATTGAAAGAATATGAGGCGCTGAGTGCATTGGTCGATGAGTTCAGCTCTTCCGCAGATAAACTAAGAGAGGTTCTGGCCCCAAAAGCCATCGAATATTTGGATGGAAAAGAGACAGAGCTCTTGCACCTTTGGAATGCAAGAGCTCTTCAGTTGGAGCCGATGTACCAAGCCTTAGTAACCTACAAAAAAGGGATGATCGGAAGCTTGGCCGATAAAGCCGACAGGACAAAGCTTATAAAGAACATCAGCTATGTATTAAATGCGTTGCAGGACGAACGGACCAACCCCAACTTTACTCGCGAAGAAAAAATTGCGATCTACAATGCCGTTTTGGTACTTGAAACAGAATTTTCCGAGGCGGGAGATGCCATTCAATTCCCCACACAACCGTTAAAAAGAGATTTGGGGATTTCAACAACTATGGCGCCGGGGGGAATCTCGAAAGAAGACTTAAACACAATTCAAAAGCTGTCCAAACAAATCATCGATTTAAGGCCAACGATCGGCGATGCAAACGCTTACCCATTTGCAGCAACATATCGCACTTATATTGACGATGCAAAAACAAAACAGGGCACGATCGACATGCTGGCTGCAGGATTAAGAGCGCACGCGAGAGGGCAGCGCTTTAGCGACTCGCCGAAAGAAATCGTCAAATTGGGGCAGGATCTATTAAGGAATAAATCGGGACAATGCGACCACATGGCTGCAGCAGTGATTGCCAAAATTGTTGAGCATATTCGACAAGGCGGCCGCTGGGATGCCGATGTAGAGTTTGCGGGCAATGGGGGCCATTGTTTCGTGATCATCAACCGAGCTGACGACGAGACGAGAAAAAAAGCGACCTGGCAACATGCCGTCATTGTCGACACATGGCTCGGCTCTATTGGGGTGCACCCGAATTATCAGGATTCTATTCCCTCACCTAAAGATGGCGTTATTTCCGATCCAAAAGACGTCGTCGCCTTTGCCCGGTCATTTGGAGTCCGGGATGGCAATATTCGAATTTTAAAGAGATTGAGTGCAGAGGAACTCCGCACATTAGCCTCACAAAGATTGTAAAAACCCAATTAAAACAGAGGATTAATATGAGTTCAATTGACTTTTCTATCATTCCGGAAGATGATTCCGGGTTTCTGGATATTCCGGTCGGAGCTCCCCGCTCTCTATCCGATTTGTTCGCATCGTCTGTGGCAGAGACCTCTCCTAACTCAGATCTATCAGGCCACGATATCCTTGCAACATCCGATGAGACGGCCGAACAAACCGATTTTGTTGAAAAAAAGGAATACTTTAAAAAAATCAAACACGGAAATCAGGCACAGAACGCGGGAGAGATTCGTGTTCAGCTGGCTCAAAAGTACTGTGAAAAATTAAACGAATATTCAGAAGAAACGCATGTTGTCTTTTCCCCGAGCCGTTTACAAAATCCGATTTCAGGCGGAACATGCTCTGCGATGGCCTTCGACTTTGCAGACAAATACCTGGATAAAAGGCCTACTATGACTCCCGATGAAATTTTTGATGAAATCGCCCCTAGATTCGAAAACTCTTCACTCCTATTTAGAACGAGGCAAGCGGTATTTAACACCCTGCGTAAAGATGATAGATACCCCCCCGCCGATTTTATGCGGGATAAAGTTGGATCGATGCTCCGCGCCTATGGCAGATCTATCACGGACTCATCCGAGATGTTTTATATGAAAGACACTCTGACGCTGAACTCTTCATCTAAAGAGATCAAACAAGCGATGAAAAAAATTGAACAGTTTTTAAACGAGCATTCGGAAGGGGTATTCGTGATTCGCTGTGTTGTTTTGGAGGACAATGATAAAGGAGAGTTATTTGGTCACTCCACTACTTTGATCCGCGAAAAAGACAAAAGTTATTTTTACGACCCCAACGAAGGAATTTACGAGCTGCCAAAGGAAACAGAAGCGCTTGTTGATATCCTCAAGCCAATGATGCAAAAGTGGTGCGTCCCATTCGGCAGGATTTACAGGATTCAATAAATAAATTTGATCGAATTTTCCTTTAATTAATCGAAACCCACACACATAATACAGCCAAAACAAACAAAACCAGGCTGTATTATGTCTTTTACAATCCCTTTTATAGAGAATCAAAACTGCGGCTTTTTAGACGTTTCAAGAGAAGAAAGGCTCTCTTTACGCGACATATTCAATGCGGCGATCGATCCTGCTCCGAACTGGGAGCCCCGGGGACGCTCCGCCTTCGCGCTGAGCCGAAAAGGAGATCCCGAAGATCAAACTTTTTATTTTAAAAAAATATGCCACGGCAACCAGGATGAATGTTCCGGACCGATCGATTATAGCTTGGGACAAGACTATTGCGACGCACTGGACGATCTAAAAGAAAGCACCCGGATCTCCTTTTCCGAGGAGCGATTGGTTCGCGATTTGACAGGCGGCAGCTGCTCTGCAATGGCGTTTGAATTCGCTGACGACTATTTACGAAGAAGACCGTTTGCCTCCGCCGAAGAGATCATTCATGCAATCGGTCCTAAATATAGGCAATCGTCGCTTGCATTTAGAACCGTTCAGGCTGCGTTCAATACGCTCCATAGAGATCCTATAACTCCCTCTCACGATTTCATGCGCGACAAAATCGGTGCGATGCTTCGCTTCTACGACCGGACGATTTCCGATTCATCGGATCTGTTCTTCACGGAACGGTGCACACCAAAAGAAGATGCGAACTCTCTAAAAAAAATCGAATTGTTTCTAAGCCAATTTGAAGAAGGGGTCTTTGTTGTCCGCTGCCTCTTTCCGGATGACAGCGATAAAGGAGAAGCTTACGGCCACTCCACGGTCTTCATCAAAACGGCGGATGGGCAATACTTCTACGACCCCGACGCAGGCATTTTTAGACTAACCGAAGGTTCTGAGGCAAATGGACTGCACCAGTTGGTAAAAAAAATGATGCTTAGGTCTGCCGCTCCTTTTGGACGGATCTATAAGATCACGCAGTGATTTGCACCAGCCGGTCAAAAGATCTAAGAACTTTTTCCGTCGAAATGAATTTTTGCCAATAGCGGTCGCGCAGGCGCAGGCCGCGAATGTTCGGAATCCAGGGATGGGGGGTCACAACAACCCCGGGAGCAAAGCTCGGCGCCCAGAGCCTGGCGAGGGCTTTCCGGCGGGTGACCGTCAGTGTCGGAATCCCTAAAAACGAGGCGAGATGGGCAAGCCCCGAATCGTTGCCGAGCAGGTAAGCCGACTCATACACATAGCTCGCCAGCTCGTCGAGGGTCGGACATAGGGGAGCAAAGAGCTTCTGTTGGTCGCTCCAAGCCTCCCGCTCCTCTCTTCCCAGAACAAATTGGGGGTCGAACCCCTCCTTCTGCAAATGCCAGGCCAACTCGATGAATTTTCCTTTCGACCAGTTCTTGCCAGGCCTGGAACTGGTTGGATGGATAAGCACCCGTTTCTCATAAACGCGGTGGCGCAGTCCCGGAGGAGGGATAAACCCGTTGCTTTTGGTGATCTTAGGCAGGTGGAGAATGTTTTCGCAAAAGCGGCGCATGTTTTCCGCTACGGAAAGATCGGGGTCGATCTGCGCATCCTGATAATAGGGTTCATTCACCATGCGGCGGGAAGGATAGATGTAGATCACCTTCACCTGGTCGGGATCGCGTCTTTTCCCCTCGGCAATGAGCTTCTGAATGAACTCGCTCGAATCGTTTTGGAAGACAAAAAGCCACTGGTATTCGTGCAAGATCCTCTCTACCTGATCGGCTTCCGGATAGGAAAGGATCGGGAGATGGGGAATCCATCGCTGCATCGATCCGATCGTATTTTGATAGGTGTCGACCCGCCAGCCGTTCAGCTGCAAGTTGTTTGAAAGCACCAGGCTGACGACTCCATCACCCAAGCCATTATGACAGAATACTCCTGCCTTCGGTCCCATAATCCAAAGTCCAAGTTGATTTTGGATCGATCTTACTCAGCCGCTCCATTTATGCAAAGATCAGTCCCACCCCTCTGCGGGGGTTTCCGGAAGATGGTGCGCCGATTTGCGTTTATAAAGAACAAAGGTCGCCGCAAAGGCGAGGAGAATGAGAAGGGCAAGAGCAAAGTGGACTGCGGAAAACGTGACTGCCGACGCCTCTTCCACCCCCATTTTTTTCATTTGGCTATGCTGTACCCCGCTGACAAAGAGGTTGATCAACGCAAGTCCGATCGTCCCACCCAGCATCCGGAGCGTCAAAATCATTCCGAAAGCAACGCCGGCTTTTTCCAAGGGAACGGAAGACATCGCGCTCGCAAAGGAAGGGGTTAGAATCGAAGGGATACCGATACCGAAGATCACGAGTGCGACGAGGAGGCTCGTCAATCCGGGCTTTGGGGCAAACCCAAACCAGACGAAAGAAATAATCAGCGCCACATAGCCGATTGCGATCGGGAGCTTGGGGGTGAAGCGGTCTGAAAGCCATCCTGAAATCGTTGACATGAAAAAGACGGGGCAGGCCGAGGCAAAAATCATCCACCCTGTTTGCGCAGGGGTGTATCCCAGGATGTCTTGGAAATAGATGCTTCGGATGACGCTGACCATCATGATGAATTGCACGATGGCGACATTGATATTGATGGCGGCGAAAAGGGGCTTCTTAAATAGGGTGATCTCCAAAAAAGGGTGGGGGGCTTTTCGCTCGCGGCAAAATAAGAGTAAGCCAAAAAGGAGGGCCGCTGCCATGCAGCTCCAGGTCTCAGGCGATTCCCATCCCCAATTAGCCGCTTCCATGAAACAAACCGTAAGCGCGCCGGCGCTGATCGCAAAATAGAAAAACCCGGGGAAATCGATCCGGCTCTTGATAGGATTTGTTTTGGGAAGAAAGGCCCGGATGAGATAAAGCCCGGCCGCGGCGATGGGAAGATTTATCCAGAAAATCCAGCGCCAGGAGAGATGCTCCGTCAAGTACCCCCCAATCAGAGGGCCGATGATGAGGAAGAGAGAACCTATGCTCACAATCATCCCGTTGGCCCTGCCCCTCTGTTCAGGAGGAAAGAGGCGGGGGATCATGGCGGTTTGGGAAGGAAACATCAATGCGGCGCTAAGTCCCTGAAAGCCGCGGGCCGCGATGAACAGCGCTGCGCTTCGGCTTGCGCCGCAAACAAGAGAAGAGAGGGCAAAACCGGCGACGCCCCACCACAATGCGCGTCTGTGGCCAATCCGGTCGCCCAGCTTTCCGCTGATCAACACAAAGACGGCGATCGCCAAAAGATAGGCATTGACGCACCACTGCAGCTCCAGATCCGTCGCATTGAGATCCCCTTGCATCGTGGGAAGAGCTACAAGGAGAATGGACTGCTCCATAAATCCAAGCGCAACGGCGGGGACAAACGCAGAAAACCCGAGCCATTTCCGCCAATGCACCGGCATACTGAACACTCCCTAATTGAAGGGGCTCCGCCCCTTAAACCCCGTCAAGGGGACGAGTCCCCTTGAAACCCCTTTTCCTTTTTTTACCTGCATTCGCAGGAAAAAACGAGAAAGGGAGTCCAGAGGGGCTTGCCCCTTTGGCGGGGTCTAAGGGGCGGAGCCCCTTAAACTAATACAATAAAACAATTCGCATTTTCATGGTTATTCTGATAATCGAA
>DAIDLB010000052.1 GCA_027449725.1 Chlamydiota bacterium | reverse complement strand
CTTCCATTGCCGTCATAGAAGGGATGAATGCTCTCGAATTGGTGATGGATCACAGCCATTTTGATGAGCGGGTCATCCGGGCTGAGGGCGGAGTCGTTCATGAATTTTTCAAGATTTGCCATAAGGAGCTTGATTTGCTCTTCGTCTTGAGGCGGACTATAAACAACCGCGCCTGTCGTTTCATTGATCAGTTCTGTGCCGGGAAGTTTTCGAAATCCCGCATCATTGGAAACCAAAGTGCGTTGTATAGCCAAAATGGTACTGTTCGTGAGCAAACCGCTTCTTTTAACCTGTTCAAAACCACTATGCAAGGCTTCTGCGTAATGATAGACCTCTTTCGCTTCCAGGCTGTTGAACTTCTTTGCGGCAAAATCGCTTTGATAGAGATCGTCTTGCGTTGTGATGATGTTTTCGATCGCAGAACTTTCTTTAGCTTCCTGAAGCGCCAAAGTATTAATTAAAATACCTTGGTTTGGAATGATTTCTGTGACCCCTTTCAGCTCCGCCAAGGATCTGTGGGCAGCGGCTAATTTTTTTAAGACCCGCTTTGTTTCCAACTCAAAGGCGAGCGGCATCTGCGGAATGGTATATTGCATAAAACAAAGGTAGTTGTTCGTTCATTTCTTTTGCAAGACGGCGAGGGTTAAGCGGGAAACAGCAACAAGCACCCCTTGCTCCGTCCGGATCTGGATGTCCCAGACTTGGGTCGTTTTTCCGAGGTGGAGGGGAGAAGCTTTGCCGATCACTCGGCCGCCGCGCACCGATTTGATGTGATTGACGTTGATTTCCATCCCCACGCAGACAAAAAGACTTTGGTCGACGCAGTAGTTGGCGGCGGCGCTCCCCACTGTCTCCGCTAAAGCGCACGTGGCGCCGCCATGAAGGACTCCCATCGGCTGCATGGTTGTTGGATCAACCGGCATGGAGGCGGAGAGAGTGTTGTCCCCAATCGCGACAAACTCAATCGCAAGATGGTCAGAAAGGCTTTGCCTTGCCCGTAGATTGATCTCTTCGAGAGTAACAGGTCCAAACCAGATCGGCTTCATGAGCGATGAATCTATCCGTTTTTTGGAATTTGCGCTACGATCGATTGCATGGAAGAGATGCTGTTTTTCGCAATCGAAACAATTTGTCCTTGGCCCGATTTATTCCCAAAAGGAAGAATCCTCTCCGAAAGAGACCGCCACATGACCCTTGCGTTTTTGGGACAGGTCGATCCGGTATCTTTGCTGAGCCGCCTTCACGACTTTCCCGATCCGGGTTTTCGGGTAGGCCTTGCCGGCTGTTTCGATGCGCCTCTTTTTCTTCCTGAAAAGCATCCGCGCACAGCGGGGTGGCATGTGCGCCTTTTTGAAGGCGGAGAGATGTTTGTCCAATTCCAGCGAAAACTCGCCTCCTGGCTTTGTCTGCCGGAAAAAGACTTTTTGCCGCATGTCACTCTTGCAAGAGATCCAAAAGACCTGTCCGAGTGGAGGCAAACGTTTTCCCTGCGGCCCCTCTATCTCCAACATATTCACCTCTACAAGTCGCTTGGGTCTTCGAGGTATGAATCGCTTTGGCAATACCCGATTTTGCCTCCGTT
The DNA here is from genome assembly GCA_027449725.1 of Chlamydiota bacterium. GTDB lineage: Bacteria > Chlamydiota > Chlamydiia > Chlamydiales > SM23-39 > JAKBAE01. The sequence goes on along the minus strand of DAIDLB010000052.1, from coordinate 4,656 downwards.
TGAAGAAAAAGAGCATACCGCCGATATCGCGTTTACCGTTCGGGGGGAGGACTGGAAGAGCCTCCATCTGCACGCAAGCCTAGCGCTTGCGTTTCAGTTCCCGCCTCTCTTGCCCTTTTTTGATGCCGAACGAAATCCGCACGAGTTTGATGAGCTCATTGAGGGACTCAATTGCCTCATCGCGAGAGCGGATGCCGAGTGCGGCGCTCCTTTCAAGGCGGTCAGCTATCATGGCGATGTGAGCGTAAGGCGTGATGGAATTTGGGAATGGGAGATGATCGTCGATGTCTGAGCTGAAAAAAATCGCGCCTGCAACGTATGAACTGCCGAAATCGGGGCGTATGCTCGTCCCCGGACTCGTGATTGCAACTCCCGATTTGCTGGGGGAAATTGAAAGGCCCCTCGAGCAGGTGCGAAACGTCGCCTGTTTGCCGGGAATTGTGGGGTATAGCATTGCCATGCCCGACATTCACTGGGGCTACGGCTTTCCAATCGGCGGCGTTGCGGCGATGGACGCCGAGACGGGCGTCATCAGCCCGGGCGGCGTCGGCTACGACATCAACTGCGGGGTGAGACTCGCTCTTCTCGAGGAGCCTTTTGCGAGCTTTTCCGAGCAGACGAAACAGGCGCTTCTCAAAGAGATCTTCGAGCAGGTGCCGTCCGGGGTTGGGAGAGGACAGAAATCTGAAAAAGAGATAACAGATAGCGATTACCGGAAAATCATTGAGATGGGGGCTCGTTGGTCGATCGAACAGGGATATGGATTTGCCGAAGATCTCGAACACATGGAGAGCCACGGTCTTATCGAAGGCGCTGATTTCAATGCGATCTCTTCGATAGCCAGGGAGCGAGGGCGAAAGCAGCTCGGTTCCATTGGATCGGGAAACCACTTTGTTGAGATCGGCGCCGTCGATCGGATCTTTTTATCCAAAACCGCTGCCGAATGGGGGGTGGCGGAGGGGATGACTTACGTCCTGATCCACTCAGGGTCGAGAGGATTCGGTCATCAGATCTGCCAGGATACGCTGGGAGAGTTTTTAAAGCTGGGGCATGCGGAAGGGCTGCCAGACCGGCAATTGGTCTCGGCCCCGATCCAAAGCTCCGAGGGGAAAAAATACTTTCAGGCGATGGCGGGGGCCGCAAACTATGCGTTCAATAACCGCCAGCAGATCCTCGCCGGCGTTCGGGCCGCGTTTCAGTCGGTCTGCCGCATCCCGCCTAAAAGAGTGCGGCTCCTCTATGACGTCTGCCACAATATCGCCAAATTCGAGGTTCACGAGGGAAGGCGCCTCTGCGTCCATCGGAAAGGGGCGACAAGGGCCTTTGGAAAAGGAGCTGAAGAGCTCACGGCGCTTTTCAAGGAGACCGGACAGCCCGTTCTTGTGCCGGGAGACATGGGAAGAGCAAGCTATCTCTTGGCAGGTCTTGGCAATCCGAAAACCTGGCGCAGTTCTTGCCACGGGGCCGGAAGGGCGAGGAGCCGCGTTCAGTCGATGGCGTCCTGGAAAGGGAAAGATCTCAAAGCGCATATGCTGAAACAAGGCGTTCATGTCCTCGCTTCATCGATGGGAACTGTTGCTGAAGAGATGCCCGACGCCTACAAGGACGTCAACTCTGTGGTAGAGGCGGTTGAAGAGGCGAAACTCGCCGATCGCGTCGCGAGGCTCAAGCCCTCGCTTGTCATCAAGGGATAGGCAGCGGCCTCGGGCCGCTGCCAAATCGAGCAACTTAGCTATAGAAACCGATCCAGATCAGGTACAGGCCGAGCAAGAGCCATACCCAAGACCAGATTAAATAGCCGGTGCTATTCATCAGGTCTTTCATCGCTTTTGTGTAAGAGTCTGGGAAGAAGATGCGCCAGATACCTTGCAGCAGAACGATCCAGCCGATGAGCGTGATCAGTACGCACCAGTCTGAAACCCAAGCGTTATGGAAGCCCAGGATCAGCAAGCCCAAAATGATGCCTACCGCTCCGGAAAAATTCACCAGGCTGGGAGTGGACAAGAAATCGGCCATCAACTTCTTGTGGCGCTGCGGATGTACCAACATCCCCAGGCTGATCAGGAAGATGAATACGCCGATCACCTTAGCTAAAAATAGGGAAATACACGAATTGCACATGGAGGCTCTCCTAAAAAAGGTTCTCTATTTCCTGCAATATCAAAGAAGAAAAAATTGCGCCAACAAATTTTAATTTTAAGTCAGAGATCCAAAAGAACCTCTTAGAGAGGTTGATATTTAGTTTTAAGTGTAATATAATTAACACGTCTTAAATGGGTGTGTTTTGTTTATATTTAAAACTTTATTTGCGACTTTACTATTATCGTCAATTCCTCCGGATCAGGGATGGGTGAGTGTGCCCAGACCGCAGCGCGTGCCGCACCAGCTAGAGGAAGACGATCATTCCGTCTGGGTCGTCTTTGCCAAGTCATTTGGAGAAGAGCGGATCCTCGTTCGATTCCCTGACGATCCCGTCTATCAAAGAAAAAACGGGGATTTCATAGCTGCGACTCCCTATGGAAGCTCAGGAGAATTTACGCTGATCGTGCAAAAGAAGATAGGCGACGGCGAAGGAATGGTGCGCGAGCTTGCCTATCCCGATCCGGAACATCCAGGGTATTGGGTGAGAGAGCGCCATGTGGAGAGCAGAGAGAATCACTACGTTCTCCGCCTCATAAACCCGGTCAACGACCCCCATCTTTTCGACAAATTCGCCAATTCTTTCGAAATTGAAAAAAATAGCGATTTTCATCGATAACCCATTCCTGCTTCGATGGTTTCGACTAAAATAATAAGGGCGTTTTTGAGCCGATTTTTGAAAATATTTGCGTAAAATCACGCAGATTGGCTATCTTTTTCTTATTCTTTTGAGACGCAGCGACGACAAAAGAAAAAGAGCAGCCAGACTGCTCGCGACCTCTAGAGTGAAAACTCAATCAGTTGCAGCATATTTTGACAGTGGAAGAAGAGAAGAGTAAGTAAGGAACGCTTGTGCGAGGAGTGATGTTAAGTTGCTCCCGCAACAAATCAAAAATATTTCAAGATAAATTCAATGAGAATTTGATCTTGGTTCAGATCGAATGCTGACGGCGTGGATGAGGCATGCAAGTCGAACGGTATGGGGGCAACTCCATATAGTGGCGTAAGGGTTAGTAATACATGGATAATCTACCTCCGACCCTGGAATAACGGCTGGAAACGGCCGCTAACACCGGATGAGGCGAGGCAAGGCATCTTGCCTTTGTCAAAGCGGGGGACCGAAAGGCCTCGCAGTTGGAGAGGAGTCCATGGGATATCAGCTAGTTGGTAGGGTAACGGCCTACCAAGGCTAAGACGTCTAGGCGGATTGAGAGATTGACCGCCAACACTGGGACTGAGATACTGCCCAGACACCTACGGGTGGCTGCAGTCGAGAATCTTTCGCAATGGGCGCAAGCCTGACGAAGCGACGCCGTGTGAGCGAAGAAGGCCTTCGGGTTGTAAAGCTCTTTCGCTAGGGAACAAGAAAGGAGTATTAATAACACTCCGATTTGAGGGTACTTGGTAAAGAAGCACCGGCTAACTCCGTGCCAGCAGCTGCGGTAATACGGAGGGTGCAAGCATTGATCGGAATTACTGGGCGTAAAGGGTGCGTAGGCGGCCTGATAAGTCAGATGTGAAATTCCACGGCTCAACCGTGGAGCTGCATTTGAAACTGTCAAGCTCGAGCGTAATTAGGGAAAACGGAATTCCACATGTAGCGGTGAAATGCGTAGATATGTGGAGGAACACCGGTGGTGAAGACGGTTTTCTGGGTTATAGCTGACGCTGAGGCACGAAAGCTAGGGGAGCAAACAGGATTAGATACCCTGGTAGTCCTAGCCGTAAACGATGCATACTGGATGTAGGAAGGCTCAACCCTTTCTGTATCGGAGCTAACGCGTTAAGTATGCCGCCTGGGGAGTACGCTCGCAAGGGTGAAACTCAAAAGAATTGACGGGGGCCCGCACAAGCAGTGGAGCATGTGGTTTAATTCGATGCAACGCGAAGAACCTTACCCAGGCTCGAAGTGTAGAGAAAAACAGCAGAAATGTTGCGTCCCGAAAGGGGCTCTATATAGGTGCTGCATGGCTGTCGTCAGCTCGTGCCGTGAGGTGTTGGGTTAAGTCCCGCAACGAGCGCAACCCTTATTGTCAGTTGCCAACGCGTAATGGCGGGGACTCTGGCAAGACTGCCTAGGTTAACTAGGAGGAAGGTGAGGATGACGTCAAGTCCGCATGGCCTTTATGTCTGGGGCTACACACGTGCTACAATGGTCGGTACAGAAGGCAGCGAAGCCGCGAGGCGGAGCAAATCCGAAAAACCGATCTCAGTTCAGATTGCAGTCTGCAACTCGGCTGCATGAAGTTGGAATTGCTAGTAATGGCGTGTCAGCAATAGCGCCGTGAATACGTTCCCGGGCCTTGTACACACCGCCCGTCACATCATGGAAGTTGGTTTTACCCGAAGTCACTGACTCGACCGCAAGGGGAGAGGTGCCTAAGGTAAGGCCGATGACTGGGATGAAGTCGTAACAAGGTAGCCCTATCGGAAGGTGGGGCTGGATCACCTCCTTTTAAGGACAAGGATCGACTAGTTTACTAGATCGATACCAGGTTGAGACAAGCGTCTCCTCTT
>DAIDLB010000051.1 GCA_027449725.1 Chlamydiota bacterium | reverse complement strand
CAACAGGTTCATCACCGCCATTTCCAACAGATCGGGATCAGCTAAAACGGTCCCTTTTTCAATTTGCCTGTGGAAATTCACTTTGGCATTCGGATGGGCGGCCAGGATCATATGTTTGCAATTGTCGCAAATTGCCACGATATCGACAGGAAGCAACCTCTCTGCATTCAGGTTTTCGATATCGGTCAATGTAAGGAGGCTCTTGACGAGAGAGTCGAGCCGGTGGCACGTTCTGACTATTTTTTCGGTGATCTCCTTCAGCATTTCCTTCGAGAGATCGGGCAAATCATTTAACGTTTCAGCAAAACCGCGGATGATCGTGATCGGCGTCCTCAGCTCATGCGAGGCATTTGCGATGAAATCTTTTCCCATTTCCACGATCCGGTAATCAGACGTCTTGTCCTGGAGCACGAGAATGAGGCCGCTATGCTTTTTCAAAGGGGCTGCGATCAAGTCGAAATAGAAGCGCTGCGCTTCTTCCACCGGAAAAGTCTGCATCGCGATCTCGGAGTGCTCCTCTGCCATCCTGATCAGTTCGCTGCACTTATGCGCCAAGTCGGGCCGCTGCGTCTTGATCTCGCTGAATTTTTGACGCAAGACCTCTTCGCGGGTCGTCCAGAGCATTTTCGTCGCGACCTGGTTGACAAAGACGACAACTCCCTCCATGTCGACGGCGACGACTCCTTCTCCCAGCGACTCGAGGATCGCCTCGGTCTCCTCGTTTTGCTGCTCGAGGTGTTCGATCTGTTTTTGGATCCGCGCATTCAGTGAATTGAGGGTGTGGGCGAGCTTGAAAAACTCGTCGCCCCCCTGGATGTCGCTGTCGATCTCGATGCGGGGAAGATATTCCTGTTTTCCGGCCTGGTAGGGTTCAATCGCCGTGATGATCTGCTGGATCGGCAGACTCAGGCGGTGCATGATCGCCCAGGTCATGACGCTATAAAGAAGAAGGATCACGCCTCCCAAAATGAGAAAGCCGAATTCAAAGTCGCGCGTCAGGTCTTTGATCTCGGAAAAGGGGACCCCGATCCGGATCACGTATTCCTGTCCGTTGGCCTCAAAGGCAAACGCCGCATAGGCAATGACCTGGCGGAACGTGGGAGAATGACGCTCGCTATATCCTTTCCCATACTTGAATGCGTCGACAATCTCCTGCTTTTCTCCAAACGACTCTTCCGCATCGAGCTCTTCTGTATGGGTGTCATACAGCACAGCCCCATTCTGATCGAACAGCGTAACGCGGAAAAAGATATATTCGTTTTCCTGTTGGAGGAATTGGATCATGGAAGCGGTGTTCGGCTCTTTTTGAATGCGGGAGATCATTTCGGACGCCCGCTGTTCGATCGAATGCTGGACGATGCTGCCAACCGTATTGCGGACGAATGGGAATAAAAGAGAGATAAAGATCAAAAACAGGATCAGGTCGCTCAGAAGGATCTTTTTTCTAAATCCCAACATACCTTTAGCCTACCCGAGGATCTTCTTCCAACTCCGGATAAAAAGAGACAAACCTGCCCTGCGCTACAAATCCGGTATCTTCGAGGCGCACGCCGCCCCTGCCCGGCAAATAAAGCCCGGGCTCGATCGTAAACGCCGTTTTCTCCTGCAAAATAAGCTCGGCATCGGGGCCGTCTCCCCGGAGAAGCGGATATTCGTGCGTCTCCAATCCGATACCATGTCCCAGGCTATGAATAAAGAGTTTTTCTACCCCTTCCCTGACAAATACGCTTCTCGCCGCCTGATCGATCTCTTTAACCGTCGCCCCTCTCTCTACCCGATTGCGGGCGGCCAGGTGCGCTTCTCGAACCCATCCGTAGATCTCTTTGAGCTCGGGATCGGGATCGCCAAAAAAGTAAGTCCGAGTCGCATCGCCGGCATAGTCTTCAACAACCGCTCCCACATCAAGAAGGACGATCTGGTTTTTTTCGAGCCGATCGGAGGAAGCCCGGTGGTGAGGCAAAGCGCTATTTTTCCCAAACGCGACGATCGGCTCAAAAGACAGGCTCGAAGCCCCCCTCTCCCGTACATATCGCTCAAATTCCCAGGCGACCTCCCTCTCGCTGACGCCGATACGAAGAGAGCGTTTCATGTGCAACATGCCTGCCCACGTCAGCTCTGCCGCCCTCTTTAAGGCTTTAATCTCTTTGTTGTCTTTGATCACCCGCATCTCTTTGAGCGGTTTTGAAATCGCTTCCCAAGCGGCTGCCGGCTGCTCGAGGACAAGCCGCCGATGCGCCTCCACAGTCGTAAATTCGCTGTCAAAACCGATTTTTCCGGGAGGCAGGGTCGCCTGTTTATCCCAAAGCCGAACGGGAACGGCGCAGGTTTCCGAAGCATAGGAAAAATAGCGTCCATCGACCCAAAGTTCGGCTCCTTCTCCAAACACGAGAAGCCTCCCTTTGGAAAGCTTCAGCCCGGTGAGATAGAGGAGATCGATCGGGTTTTCGATGACAAGGGCGTCAAGGCGCCATGGGATCAACTTCTGTTGCAATAAGGCGATTCGGTTCATGATTTGATAAACAATCTCTCCAGATCAGAGGGTTCCAGGCAGATGTGCCGCAAAGTCCGCTTTTGCCGCCAAAGAAGAGCCGCCTCGTCGAGGGAAAACGACTTGGAAAACCCGCTGCGGAGAAGCCTTCTGAGCGTCGCTTCCACGGGGATGTCTTTCAACAGATCTTCTTTCAGGGCCAGGGCCAGCAATTGCGCCTTACTGGCATCGATCCATTCCGGAATGGCGTCGATGCAAAAGCGCCTTGGCCCCACGAGCCGCGCGTCCAGGCCGGCTTTTGCCAAATGATCCATCAACTCGGTTCCCATTTGCGACTCTTCCAAGGAGAGGGAACACTCGACGGGAAAAAGAAGAGCCTGTTTTTCCCGGGGTTCAAGATTTCTTTCATTTATTGCATATGCGTTCTCTTCTGCTAGCAATCCGATTTGTGCGCCGGGAGTCACGGGGTCTGCAGGTTTC
>DAIDLB010000050.1 GCA_027449725.1 Chlamydiota bacterium | reverse complement strand
CTCCGGAAATCCTGTAAATGGAAAAAGCACCTATTGCCACCAGGGAAAAGAGTATAATTTATGCAGTGACAAGTGTAAAAAGCCCCTTTCTGAACATCCCGAAAACTATCTTTCCGACTAAGAAGATGTTTCCCAGCGGGTCGCAAGTTCGATGTGGTCCGCTCCGGGAAAGAGCCAGTAGCCGGCTGCATCCGCAATCTTCCATCCCGATGCGAGGAGTTGTTTTGCATCTCTTTCAAAACTATCGAAAGAGCAGCTGATGTAGATCAGCTGTTTTTGCTGCGCCGTTTGCAAGGCAGAGAGGAGTTCCTGATCGACTCCCTTTCGCGGGGGATCAAGAAGGATCAGATCTGCTTCACCGAGAAACGGGGCGGCCTCTTTTGCATCACCGAGATGGTAGCGAAATGAGGGGGGCGGATTGCTTGCCAGGAAGGAGAGATGGGCGTAGGGATTTTCTTCGACAAGGAGAGCGGAGGCAAGGCGGGGGGCTAGATGGAGTGCGATAGCGCCGGCGCCGGCATAGACCTCGAGAAGGCGGGTTTTCGGAGCCACCCAGCTTTCGATCCGCTCGAGCAATTGGTCGAACAGCGTGAGATGCGCCTGCGAAAAGGAGGCTGGGTGAAAGGCAATTTGAGCGCGTCCGATCGTCTGAGAAAGAAAGGGCGGGCCGAAGAGGTGGATCCATTCGCTGCCCAAAATCGCATTGCCCTTTCCTTTGTGAAGGTTGATCCAGATCGAGTGCCAGAGAGTGGGGATTTGCCATAGCCTTTCGGCAAGCCGCTCGGCCGTTTTTTGTTCCCGGGCGACGAGGGTCAGCTGCACGCATCCCGTTTCGCGGCAGACGAAAAACTGCGCGTAGCGGAGGCTGCCCGTTTGCCGGACCTCATCGTAAGGCTCGATCCGGAGCCACTCCATTTCTTTTTGAACCAGGCTTGCCGCCTGATTGATCGAGGAGTGGTGAGCCAGGCAGTTTGGAATTTCAATCAGATCGTGGCTCTTTCGCCGAAAAAGGCCGAGAGCGCCAACACCCCGATCATTTTTCCGGATGGCCAGCCTGGCGCGCATGCGCCAGCCCGTTTTGTTTTCCAGAAGCAGGGGAACTGGTTTTTCAAAAAATGTTTCAACGCGGTTCCAAATGGCAGGCGCTTTCGCATCCAGGGGGTGCGAGCAGCCGCTGCAATGGACAAAATGGGAGCACTCTTTCACGCATCGATTATCGCCCACGGAACGCATAAAGAACAGATCAAAAAATCTCCTTGCACGGAAGAATTGTGGAAAACTGTTTCATAACCTGTCGACGGGTTGTTGATAACTTGTTCAGGCGAGGCCCGATTGTCGACAAACGGCAAAATTGTTCACAACTTTCCGAGTTGTCGACAGCCCGTTTTCTCTCGGAAAAGGGCGCCGTTATGAACATTTCCACACGTACGTAAGAAGAAGACATTTACTGAAGAGTTTTCTTTCTTTTCCTGAAGCAGAGGAGGGAGTATACTCGCTTCCATGTCCCGTTTTGCCGCAAACACTTTTTTTTCGCTGCAGGAATTCGCTCACGCAGCCCTCTGGAAAGAGGACGAGCCCGTTTGGATGGCGCTCTCCCGACTACAGGTTTATTTAGATGCCTACACCCCCTTTCGGATTGAGGTGGAAATTCCGCCGGACGTCAAAATTGTTCATCCGGAAAAGGTCTCTATTGGCGGGGGAACTGTGTTGGAGCCGGGCGTCTTGATCCAGGGGCCATGCCTCATTGGAAAAAATTGTTTGATCCGCCACGGCGCCTTTTTGCGCGGGGGCGTGATCTTGGGAGATGGGTGCGTCGTCGGTCACGTCTCCGAGGTGAAGCATTCGATTTTTCTCAACGGCGCGCAAGCCGCGCATCTCGATTATGTCGGCGATTCGATTCTGGGGAGCCGCGTCAACTTGGGCGCAGGTGTGAAGTGCGCAAACCTGCGTCTGGACCGACGCGAGATTTCCATTTACGATGCGGGCGTCAAAGTAAAAACCGGGCTGAGAAAATTCGGCGCTGTTCTCGGCGACGGCTGCCAGATCGGCTGCAACGCGGTACTCAATCCGGGAACGCTCCTTGGACCGAACTGTGTCAGCTATCCTCTTCTGAACCTCCACGGAGTGATTGCGGCCGGCTCGCGCATCAAGGGCAAGGCGCATGAATTCGACATCGAGCCGATCGGAATAGAGATCTTGGAGGCATTGAGAAACTAGATGCTGCCTTTTTTAAATGCGTATCGCCAAAAAATCGATCGAGAACTTGCCGTCGCCATCGAGCGGCTGGGCGATTCGGGCCGGCTTCGCGACGCGTGCGCCTATGCTTGTCTGAACGGCGGAAAGCGGCTCCGCCCGATCCTCGTCTTGCTCATCGCGGAAGCTCTGCCCCAAAAACGGGACATTTTGAGCGCGGCGCTCGGCGTCGAGTATTTTCATGTGGCCTCTCTCATCGCTGACGATCTTCCCTGCATGGACAATGACGACATGCGAAGGTCTAAGCCGTCTTTGCACAAAGCCTTTGAAGAGAGCGTCGCGATCCTGGCGAGTTATACGCTCATCGCTGCCGGCTACGGCGGCATTTATGAGACGGCGCGCCTGCTCAAAGAGAGAAATCCTCAGGATGCCGCCCAAATCGACGCCAGCGCGATTTCATGCCTGGAAGGAGTGACTCGCTGTGCGGGCCTTCGCGGCGCGACCCAAGGGCAGTTTCTTGACCTTTTCAGGGCCAATTCCGATTACGGTTCAATCCTCGAAGTGATCGAGAAAAAAACGGCGACGCTTTTTGAGATCTCGTTTCTCCTGGGATGGCTCTTCGGCGGCGGCTCGGAAGAGCTTGTCGATGAGGTCAAGCGGTGCGCTCGCCGACTTGGCGTCGCATTCCAGATTGCCGACGACCTGCACGATTTCCTTCAAGACGAGAAACCCGATGGCGGCGCCAATCTCGCTCGGATTTTGGGGCCGGAGAAGGCGGCCGCTCTCTTCCAGGACGAATTGAACGGGTTCGCCACTTCGCTCCAAACGCTCGGCCTTTGGACCGAGCCTTTCCGGGAAATTTACAAAGCGCTTGAATCGAGCGTCAAGGCCACCGTCTGAGTTTTGGCAATAGCTTATTTCTTGCCGCTTTTGTAAGAAAAGAGTTCAATCCCCCAGGGGAAATCTATCTTGTACGAGGTTCCGTCATCAAGGGAGATCTCCAGGTGTGCAACCCCTCCTTTGAGGCCCAGTACGCCGGGAGCATAGTTAATAAAGACGGGACCTTTGAGTATATTTCTCATCACTTCAGAGCCGGACTTGGAGAGGAATTTGAAGTACTCGTTTTCTTTGACTCCGGAAATCTCGACATCATAAGAGGTATGTTCGTAGGGGTATTTTTGCAACGTTGCTTTAAGAAGAATTTCTCCCGAGGTTTTTTTTAGGATCAAGGGACGGGGACAAAGGGAGATTTCCCGGTATATTTTGGGGTCTTTTGTCGCAAGACGGCAAGTGACAGATTCTCCGGGCAAAAATCCTCTTGCGCTCAATACAAAGGGAACAACGCCCACATGTTTTTTCATCAAAACGACCTTTTCTGAGGTGGTAGTAGTTTCTACGGGGACAAATGCTTCGGGTTTGAAATGAGCGGTGCGCTTCAATTGAATGCTGTACGGCTCTTCTCCGGGAATTTCGCGAAAAAGGATAACCCACTTCTGAAATCCGGGATCGAAGTGAACCCAATCGCTCAGTACCGGATTTTTCCCGAGCTCCTCTGTAAGGGGAAGGATTCCAACGGTTGGGTCCTTTGCGATTAAAACGCCGGATGGATCTTCTTTTGGCCGGACGGCATCCGCCTGTGTGGAGAGCGCTTTGAGTTCGAAATAAAAATATGCTCCATCAGCGTGACCGTAGATGCTGCCGAGCAGGCATGCTCCCCAAAATACCCATTTTTTTGATATTACAAACATTCAGCCTCTCTTTCCTTTAATTTTTCGATTGCTTCCTGATAGGTTTCCTCGTGAACTGTATCCAGCCAAAGGCCGTCGGGTGTGTGGATTTCATATTCTAAAATGCCTTTAATTGCTGAGATGACGCATAATCTGTCTGATCCAATGCTTGAACCGTCTTTGTTGAAAATAAAAATTCTGATTTCGATGTTTTTGGAATCAAAGGGGTATTTAATCAAATAGGGACGGATGCGCTCGTCAGCATTAATGATCGACAAAAACGTCTCTACTGCTTGAATCAGCAATTTTCGCCCTTCCGCGATATCCACATCCTGATAGTAATTAAATGCGATTGCGAGCATCCGAATTTGATCCATTGCTCCTCCGCCCGTTCCACATGGAACCAGCTTCGATTCGCTGCATATTTTCTTAATTGCGATTCTCGTAACTTCATTGCACAACCTTTCCTTTTCCCTTGGCGTGTAGGTCGGGGCGATTCCGCACCCACAAAAGAACAGCAATAAAATGAGCAGACTGTAAAACTTCATTTGTATTCCCCTTTTTTTATTGTATGGTCATTCAAATGCCTAATGATGTGTTCCCTAAAGGTCTGGCTTTGAAAGTCATGCCCGATGGGCTGTGTTGAAAAATTCTATAGAGAGAACTTGAGAAAAATCCCCTAAAATAAAGAAACTCCTTGGCCGTCCTAGCAAGACAAACAAAGGAGTTCCAAAGATGCGTAAACGCAACTGGCGAGAGTATAACCAAAATTGGTTCAAAGGGGAAGCCTCGCTTTTCTCATCGACCCCAAAGTCATGAAAACTCTATCGCCTAAACGTCAAAAAAAGAGAAGAGGGCGCCCCTTAGAGTTTTCAGAGCAGCTGATTTTGCTCCTCTTGATGATCAAAATTCACTACAAAATGCCCTATCGAATGCTGGAGGGCTTTGCTCGTTTCTTCTTCGAACAGTTCAAAAAAACGAGAGTTCCTACCTATTCACTG
>DAIDLB010000049.1 GCA_027449725.1 Chlamydiota bacterium | reverse complement strand
GCACTTTTGCTGGTAGTGCTGCAAGAGCTCGCGGAAGCTCACCTCTTGCGGGTGGAGAGCAGGGACTCCGACGCCGACGGCCGCCTTGCCCGGGATCGGGGCGACGATCCGGATCGATTTTGCCTCGAGGTTCAAGGCGATGTCATTTTCGAGCGCCTTGATCTTTTGCACCTTCACGCCGATCGAGGGGTGCACTTCGAACGAGGTGATCGACGGGCCGCTATGGATCTCTCCCACCTTCGCTTCAATGCCAAAGCTGCGGAGTGTCTCTTCGAGCACATCGGCTTGCCTTTTCAGGTCTTTCTTGAGCGTTGGCTGATCGATTTTCTGGGCCGGAGGGGAGAGGAGGCTATGCGGCGGCAGCCGATACGAGCCGTCGTATTTGACCGGCAGATAGACGGGCTGCACATCGGCAGCCGGTTTTTCTTTGGGAGGCGACGCCTTTTTTTTAGGTAGAGGATCGAGCACGACGAACTCGGGCTCTTTCTCTTTTTCCTGCGGTTTGGGTTTGCTCTCTTTCGGCTGCGCCAGGCCGGCATAGGCGGGAGGTTCGGCTGCCGGTTTTGCAGGCGAAGGAGGGCGGGGGCGTTCTTTCGTCAATGCGGCAAAGATCGCTTTGGCAATGTGTCCAAGGGCGGAAAAGAGGCGGACGCGGGTCAAGAGGAGAAACGAGACGAGGGCAAGCGATGTGAAGATGAGCGTCGTTCCGATCGAGCTGAGGACCTGGCGGAGGCTGAGAAAAGGGATGTCGGAGAAGATGAGATAGGCCGGAACGCCGCCGAGGTAATATCTGGCGAGGGTTCTTGGATAGGGGTCTTGTAAAAAGATGGTCTCGGCGACGACCTTATCTTCAAACGCTTCGGCTCGGTCGGGGAACGATTCGGCAAAGACGCTCAAGAGAATGCAGGTAGAAGAGAGGAGGACGAGGAAATAGAGGTGGTCTGCCCCCGAATGGAGCGGTTTTTGTCCCCGGAGAAGCCGTTTGCCCCACCAAAAGAGATAGCATGGGACGAGATAGGCGCCGAGGCCGAAGGCCCACTTGACGCCGTAAGAGATTCCATAACCGAGAAAGCCGAGCCAGTTGCCGTGCGGCTTTGCGATCGTGAAGGTGATCAAGGCAAGCAAAGCCAGCGCGCCTAGGGCGATGAGGAAAAGCCCCTGGGCGTCAGGGGGAAGCCGTCCTGCTTCTTTCGCAGATTTCTTGGTCTTTTTGATCTTTTTTTTCATTTCAATACAAGCAACGCAACAAGTCCCGCAGCCAGGCAATACCAGGCAAATGGCCGAAGAGACCCTTTCTCCAGAATCCAGAGAAGGAGCCTGATTGAACCTAGCCCTGTCGCAAACGAGGCCGCAAACCCAATCGCAGAGACACTAAAGGCAAGCGAACCGCCTCCGCTTCCCCGCAAGGTTTCCAGGGCGGTCCCTCCGAGGATCGTCGGGATCGCCAGGAGAAACGAAAAGCGGACGGCATCCTGCCATTGCCAGCCGAGAAGTCGCGCGGCAGCAATGGTTGAACCGCTTCGCGACATCCCCGGAAAGAGGGCCAGGCTCTGCGCTATCCCTATACATAGCACATCGCGCCATTTTACCCCCGTCTCTGATGGAACTTTTTCAACGACCAAGCGCTTCGAAGAGGCGAGGAAGAGAAGAGCCGCTGTGGCGAGGAGGAAAAATCCCGCATCGGTGGCCAGATGGGCGCGAAGAGGCTTCAACAGAAGATAGGCGGGAATGAGGGGGAGGAGCGCTAGAAAAAAGAGGCCAATCCAGCGCGCCTCTTTCAAGACGCGGAGGATGTCCTTCCAAAAAACAAGAAAGAGAGCCGATAGAGTTCCGAGGTGGCAGATGAGGTCGAAATGGAGGAGCGCTTCGCTTCCCTCCAGCCCCAAAAGCTTTTTGGCGATGGCGAGATGGGTTGATGAACTCACCGGAAGAAATTCGGTGAGCCCTTGTACGATGCCTAAAAGGAGAGCCTGAAGGAAAGTCATGCCGGCAAGCATACGGGTAACCGTCTAATCTGCCCATCTATTTTTTGAGATGGCATTTTTCGTAAGCTGGTCTTCATTTACAAGGAGGCCTATGAATCAGCCGTTTTCCAGCAAGTCCCGGGATTGGGAGCAAAAAATTCAAGCGCAGCAGCGAAG
>DAIDLB010000048.1 GCA_027449725.1 Chlamydiota bacterium | reverse complement strand
CGCCTGTTTTCCGGGCACAAAGAGGTTGGCGTTATAGCTTGAGCGGACAAAGGGGCCGGAGTACATGTGGCGGACGCCGATCGAAAGGCCGTATTCTTCATGCGCTTTAAATCGTTCGGGAGCGATGAACTCTTTGACGAGGAGCTTCTTGCTGCTTGCCTGGAGGTATTGGCCGATCGTGATCACATCGCACCCCGCCTGATAGAGATCGCGGATCGTCTCTCTGACTTCTTCGTCTTTTTCTCCAAAGCCGAGCATCATTCCCGATTTTATATAGAGCGCATGGCCTGATTCTTTGGCGTAGCGCAAGATGGACAAGGTTCTCTCGTACTCAGCTTTATGGCGGATGCGCGGAGTGAGGGAGCGGACTGTTTCGATGTTGTGGTTGAAGATCTCCGGTTTTTCTTTCAAGGCGATGTCAAGCAGCTTTACATCGCCGGAAAAGTCTGAGGTGAGAAGCTCGATGGTCGTCTCGGGGTTTTTTTTTCGCACGGCGCGGACGATCGCGGCGATATGCGAGGCGCCCTGATCGGGCAGGTCGTCTCTTGCGACCATCGTGATGACGACGTGCTTGAGGCCGAGGTCTTTGGTTGAGAGGGCGATCCGCTCCGGCTCATCCGCTGCGGGAGGACGCGGGGCTTTGGAAAAGTCGATGTCGCAAAAGCCGCAGTTGCGGGTGCACTGTTTGCCGAGGGCAAGGAAAGTGGCGGTCCGCTTGGAATAGCACTCGGGGCGGTTGGGGCATTTCGCTTCTTCGCAGACGGTGTTCAGTCCATATTTGGCTAAAATGGCACTCGTCTGGAAACTCTCTCCTCCCCTGGGAATTTTTCGGTGGAGCCAGGAAGGGAACCGGCCTGCGGCGACGGCTTTTCCCTGCTCGGACTCTTCCGGGGAAGGGGGGAGGATATTGAGTTTGTTCATTTTTTGATCCTGGGGGGGAAATGAATCGGCTTGCCCTCTGCGAGGAGAGCTGCTTCCAGCCAGCTTTCGGCCAGCGTGGGGTGGGCGTGGATCGTCTCGATGATGCAGTCGAGAGTCAGTTCGTTTTGGATGGCGAGCGCCATCTCGGCGATCAGGTTCGAAGCTTCATGACCGATCGCCTGTGCGCCGAGGATCTGCTTGGTCTTCCGGTCGGAGACGATTTGGGTGAATCCTTCGGTATGCATTTCGGCTTGCGCCTTGCCGAGAGCTTGGAACGGATACTGGCCGACGATGGGGTCATATCCGGCTTCTTTGGCCGCTTCCTGCGTCAGACCGACGGTGGCGATTTCGGGAGAGGTGAAGACGACGGCAGGAACCGCTTCATAGTGGATCTGATGAGGGACGCCTGCCGCATTCGAGGCGGCGACGATCCCCTGATGCGACGCCACATGGGCGAGCATCCACTTTCCCGTCACATCGCCGATGGCGTAGATATCGGGCACCGCCGTTTGCATTCTGCTATTGGTTTCAATGGCCCCTTTGCCATTGACGGAGAGGCCGGCCTTTTCCAGGCCCAGGCGATCGGTGTAGATTTTCCGGCCGACGGAGACGAGCGCCAGGTCCGCGTCAAAAGAATGGCCGCCCTCGAGCGTGACATGTACATGGGATTTTTTGTTTTCGATCGTCTTGACGGCGACATTTGTTTTGATCTCGATGCCGCGCGCCTGCAGCGCTTTGGTCATGAACGCTGCGATTTGCGGCCCTTGGGCAGTCAATACGGTCGGCATCGCTTCGAGGATCGTCACTTTGACGCCGAGTTCGGCAAAGAGGGAAGCGAATTCGCATCCGATGTAGCCGCCGCCGACGATCGCGAGGCTCTTTGGCAGCTGGGTGATTTCCAAAATAGATGTTGAGTTGAGGATCCGATCGTGATCGCACGGGAACGCTTTGATATCGAGGGGGACGGAACCGGTTGCGAGGATGATTTTTTCCGCCGAGAGAAAGAGGTTGTCCTGCCCTGAGATCTTCAATTCATAGGGAGATTGAAAAGACGCCTCTCCTCGGTAGATGGTAATCTGGTTGCTCTTGATCAGCCCCTCCAAAGAGGAACGGATCTTGGAGATGACGGCGTCTTTCCGCTGTTTCATCTGCGCATAGTCGAACGAAACGCTGCCGACGGAGATGCCGAATTCTTTTGCGTGGCGGATCCTATTCAGGACGCCTGCGTTGGCGAGAAGCGTTTTGGTTGGGATGCAGCCGACATTGAGACAGCAGCCGCCGAGATGCCCTTTGTCGATGAGGGCAACCGATTTTCCCATCTGCGCGGCTTTGATGGCGGCGACATAGCCGCCGGGCCCGGCGCCGACGATGGCGATATCGTGTCTTTTTCTCTCGGTCATGATCAACTCCAAAAAATCTTTTTAATGGATACCTATTTTACCCTAAATGAGAAAATTTTTTCAGCCTTAAACTCGACTTTGTACATTTTTGACCGAGAGTTCTATAAGCAATTGGCTCATATGGTGTTATGTTTTTGCAGGTAGGCATGCGAAGCGCTGCCTACAAAAATATAACGCCATATGAGCCAATTGTTTA
>DAIDLB010000047.1 GCA_027449725.1 Chlamydiota bacterium | reverse complement strand
AATAGGTTTCCAAAGGACGAAGTCCTTTGGCGGGATCTTAAGGGCGGAGCCCTTATTGAGAAAAGGGTTTGGTTTTGAAGAGAAACGCCTTACCGGAGAGGGGTTCGAGCTGGAGGTCGAAGGAGTCGGCTCCGTAGAGCTTGGTTTCCGTTTGCTGGGTGATGAGGTTGATGGCCCATTTGTCTGTGAGGAAGGGGCCTTGGATCTTCTCTTGGATGAAGGAGCGGGAGAAGTTGACGGCGGTGAGGGAATATTGGCGCGTGAGGGGGAGGCGGTGGAGGAGGAGGATCAGCCCTTTTTGGCGCGTGGGGAGAATGTCTGTGAGTTCGGCGAGGAAGAGGCCGAGTTCTTTTCGGGCGGAGAGCATTTTCTGGAGCTGGGAGGCGAACGACTGTTTATTTTTCAGCTGGCGGGAGAGGGGATGGTAGAGGCCTGGCCCTTTCATCGGGTCGGCCCCATTGGCGCCGCGCAGGTCGCGGGCGGAGAAAGAGAAGACGCCCGGCTGCATTGCATAGAAGAAGGCGGTGAGGAGGTGCGCCCGCTGGAGTTCGTCTTTGTGGTTTTCTAGATCTTCGGGGGCGAGAGGGTCGGGGCAGAGGCCGAAGAGGGGGGCGATCGGCGCTGTGTAGGGCGACGGCGACTGCTTGAGGGAGTAGAGGTCTTCTTTGAGGAGCCGCTCGGCGAGGAGATCGCCGGTGATCCGCTCTTCGTAGTATTTGTAGCTTTTTTTGGGGTTGAGGAGGAATTCGGTCCACTCGCATTTTGCTTCGCTGTAGGGCCGGAGTTCGTGGACGAGGAAACGGGGCTGGAGCTCTTCCTGGAGGAAGATCTTGTAGATGAGCCGGAGGGCTTCAGCGTCGCCGGTGAGGAGGGCGTGGAGGACGGCGGGACGGGTGAAGCGGTCGAAGAGAAGGTCGGTCGGCGCCTTTTTGCTCTCTTCGATCGAGGCGTTGAGACGGAGCGCGCTGAAGCCGCCTAGCTTGCGGATTAGAAGGGCGAGCGTTTCGAGCGCGTTTTCAGAGGGGGAAAGCCCTGCCATCTGCCGGCAGATGAGGGGCGTTGTTTCCAGGTAGAGGATCGACTGCTGGAGCCGGAGGAGCGAGTGCATCGCCTCGCCGCTGGCGACTCTTTGGCCCGCAAAGGTCGGGTCGAGCCAGTTGATCGCCGGGATGCCGGTGTCGGGGAATTGGAGGAAGATCCAGCGGCGGAGCTTGTTGTCTACGCCCGTGATGGGGGCTGTCGCCGCCCAGCAGCTTCCCCGCGTGTTGGGGTAGATGGCGTCGGGTCTTCCATCGAGGTATCCGAGGGTTTTTAGCGTCTGGACGGTCGACATGGGAACGGGCGAAGAGAGGTCGCCCGGGCGCGCTTTGGGGAGGAGCGTCCAGTCATCGCGCTCGATTTCGATCAGGTGGAAGAGGTGGGGATAGCCTTTATAGGCGCGAACCGCGAGCTCGAAGTCGGCGTCGCCATAGGATGCGCTCGTAAGCGGGTGGCCGACGAGCTTCATGCCGCGCTCTCCTGCGAGGTCTCCAATCTTTTGCCAGGCCTCTTCCGGCATCCCTGCCGTGCGTAAATCAACGGCGTCGACGCCGAGCGCCTGCAGGAGGTTCCAAAAGGCGGCTTCAGAGATCTCTTGCCCGGGGTTGCCGAGCGCTGCCAGGTCGGCCGAATACCAGACCGAGCTTTGCATCAGACAGGCAGTCGTTTGCGGGGTTTCTGCGGGCGGCGGCGCCTTGGCAATGAAGGCGGCGTAGCTCTCCGCGATCTTTTCCGCTTTAATGAGGAGAGAGTCTTGTTCAAGGTCGGAGGTTAAAGTCGATGCGAAAGCCAGCAAGGGGATAAAACAGAGCATGGGCGCCTCCGATGGCCACCATAAGAAGCGCTCCCTGATCTGTCAAACTATTCTTCTTCGAGCGGCGCCATTAGCGCTTCCGAGAGAAGGACGATGCCGGCCATCGACACCGCGTGCGAGAGGCAGCTCTTCACGACTTTCGACGGGTCGAGCACGCCGGCCCGCTTCAGGTCTTCGACCTTCTCCGTCACGGCGTTGAAGCCGAAGGTCGACCCCGCCGCCAAAACCTCTTCGAGAAGCGTCGAGGCGTCTTTTCCCGTGTTCGCGGCGATCTGCCGAAATGGCTCTTCGCAGGCCTTGACGAGAATTTTTAGACCCGCCATTTCCTCCGCATCGAGCTTTAAAGAGCAGCCCCTCGCCGCGCGCAGGAGAGCGATCCCGCCGCCTACGACCACACCTTCTTCGACGGCGGCCCTCGTCGCGCTCAAACTGTCTTCGAAGAGCTGCTTTCTCTTCTTCATCTCCGACTCGGTTGGAGCGCCCACCTTGATGAGCGCCACGCCGCCGGAGAGCTTCGCCTTCCTCTCCTCGAACTTTTCTTTATCGTAATTGTTCGTCGTCTTCTTGAGTTCGGCGTCGATCTGCCCGAGCCTGGCGCGGATCGCCTTCTCTTCGCCCTTACCGCCGACGATCGTCGTCTTTTCCTTCCCGACGATCACCTGTTCGGCGCTTCCAAGCACATCGGCCCCCGCCTCCTTGAGGAGAAGCCCCTTTTCTTCCGAGACAACCTCCGCGCCGGTCAGCGCTGCGAGATCTTCGAGCAGCGCCTTTCGCCGGTCGCCAAAGCCGGGCGCTTTCACCGCGCACACCTTCAAATGGCCGCGCAGCTTATTGACGACAAGGGTCGAGAGCGCATCGCCGTCGATGTCATCTGCAATGAGGAGAAGCTCGTCTCCGGCCATCGCCGCTGCCTGGAGCAGCGGCAGAAGGTCGTGGATCGACGAGATCTTTTTATCCGTAATCAAAATCTTCGGATTCGCCATCTCAGCGATCATCCGATCTCCATTCGTACAGAAGTAGGGGCTCGTATAGCCGCGATCGAACTGCATCCCCTCGGTCATCTCAATCGCCGTCTCGGTGCTTTTCCCCTCTTCGATCGCGATCACGCCGTTCTTTCCCACTTTCCCAAAGCACTCGGCAATCGTCTTGCCTACTTCGCCATCTCCGGAAGCGGAGACCGTGGCGATGCTCTCGATTTCTCCGCTCACGCTCATCGACAGCGAGCCGATCTCTTTGAGCACAGCCTCGAGCGCCTTTTCCATTCCCCGTTTAAGCGCCGTCGGATTCGCTCCCGCAGCGATATTCTTCAGCCCCGCTCTCACGAGCGCCCGAAACAAAACAATCCCCGTCGTCGTCCCGTCGCCTACGCGCTCCTTGATCTTTGCCGCCACCTCTTTTGCCAAGAGCGCGCCCTGGTTCGCAAAGCGGTCCTTCAGCTCCACTTCTTTCGCGATCGCATGGCCGTCGCTCGTGATCTGCGGCGAGCCCCACGATGCCTGCAGGCCTACGTTTCGCCCCCTCGGCCCCAGCGTGATCGCCACCGCATCCGCCAGCCGGTCGATCCCGTCCCGCAGTCGGCTTCTCGCATCTTCTTCAAACAAAATCTCTTTCGGCTTCGCAGTCATGTTGCTCCTCGTGTGAACAGGGTAAGGACTTCGTCCTTTGGAATCCTGGAATTTTTTAGGGTAATCTAACTGAAAAAAAAGATTTTGCATAGTCTTTGAAGGCAACGCCAACCGGGGCGACCCGGTTGGCGATCGCCCTTATAGCCTAAACCTTTGTAATCTTCTTTCTGGATCGCAATTTATTGAACAAGAGTCGGTTGCTGGCGATTTGCCCGTGAATTTCGAAGGGGCTGCTCTTAAGTCGCTTGTATGAAATATTTTGCAAGAAACGCCTTGCAAATTATCTATGCCATCATTAAAATGCAAGGTAGATGAAATATAAGCCGCGTCACATTGAAAAGCAGATCATTGAGTCTGCCCAGTACTTCAAGGCGATTCTTTTGCTGGGAGCCCGCCAAGTGGGGAAAAGTACGCTTTTGGCTCACCTGCTGCCCCACGTAAAAAATTTTGTTTTCGGTCCTGTCCAGGATCTCTATAAAGCTCGGCAAGATCCTGACCTCTTTCTCGACTCTTTTCCTCCTCCGCTGATCCTGGACGAGGTTCAATACGTCCCGGAACTTCTCGCTTCTCTGAAGCAAAAGATGGATCGCAGTGAAGTTAAGGGGCAATATTTTTTGACGGGATCTCAGAATTTTAGCATGTTGAGAAACGTGGCTGAAAGCATGGCGGGTCGCGTTGGCATTTTTCATCTCGATAACTTCACGCCGCAGGAAATTCTCGGGTTGGGGATGGAAGAGTGCTGGATCCCTCGTTATCTTGAAGAGCCTGCTACATTTTATCAGGATCGAAAGCAATTTTTCTCTCTCCCATTGATCGAATTTCTGTTTCGGGGGACTTTTCCCGGAACTTTGGATCTTCCTACATCGCAAATTCCCCGTTACTTTCATTCTTATTTGCAAACCTATGTCGATCGCGACGTCCGTACCATGGAAAACATTCAGGGATTGGCGGAATTCGACCGTTTTCTGGGGATCGGCGCTTCACTTACGGCCCAGGAAATCAATGCTTCTCAAATTGGCCGTGAAATTGGCATTTCGCCTCAGACGGCCAGACGTTGGTTGAATTTATTAAATTATACATATCAATGGTTTGAGTTATTTCCTTATCACGGAAATACGATCAAAAGGATTAGTGGAAAGAAGAAGGGGTATTTTAAAGACTCCGGATTTGCTTGTTATTTGCAAGCAATCGAGTCTCCCGAAAGTTTGGCGAAAAGCCCGAAATTAGGGGCTATTTTCGAGACATGGGCTGTGAATTATATCCATCAGCAATTCGCAACGCTTGCAGTCGCCCCTCATACATACCATTGGAGAACGGCTGGCGGGGCGGAAGTCGATTTGATCATCGAAAAAGGAGGAAAACTCTATCCGATCGAAATGAAATGCAAAACCAATTTATCGAGAGCGGATCTTTCTGGTTTACAAGCCTTTCGTCAAACCTATCCCAAGCAGGAGATTATGCCCGGACTGATTCTTTATGCGGGATCAGAGGTTTTCAAGTTGGATGGGGATACGACAGCGATCCCTTGGAGCCTTCTTTGAGAGGAGAACCACCGTCGGCAGAAGCCGATGGTGTGGTTAGATTTTAGAAGAAGCCGTTCAACGTTGCAATCAAAAAGAGGGCGGTGAGCGGTTCCACCTTCGTTTCAAAGAACAGCAGATCTTTTGCCGCTTCAAGGTTTCGATTCATTACATGGAACATCCACTCGATATTTGAGGAGTGCTTATGAATGAGGCTGCACGCCTCTTCGGTACGTCCGAGGAAGGCAAGGCAGGCGGCTTTCAACACCTCTGCATCGCAGTCTACTTAATCGCCCAAATTGCCCAATTCAGGGTAGGCATGCGAGTGAGAGAGAACCTCCAGCGCCTCTTCATACCGATGCTCTTTAAACAGGGTGATAAGCTCAGGAAAGTACTCCCGGAATCGCCCCGGATACCAAGGGTCCGGCGCAGGCAGAGAAACGCCCCACATTCAAGTTCGCCTCTCCCGTCACGTTGGATCTCGGTATTGGATATACCGCGCTCCGTCAGGATTGACATGTTCCGACCGGCTGCGACTTCGCTGAATTGATTCTCTTCGTCGCCCTTCCCGATGCGGGAATGGTGCTCCTCATTCGAATCGATTCTGCTTTGTCTCGCTCGATCGGAACATGTCAATCCTTCCTGCGCGCGGTATAGTTTTTGAAAGATCGGAGGAGAGGGCGGTCAAAGAAAACCACCATCCTCCGGGAAAATTAAACTCCTTGAATCGCTTCAGCCAGTTCGCCGGACGTGATCCTCTCTTCCGGATCGATAGCCACCATTTTCTGGATGAGTTGAAGGTGGGGCGCATCGCCAAGTTCTTTCGCAGCAGCCAGAACCGCCTGATGGTATTCCATTTTTTGAGAAATCGGATTCAAATCAATTTTTTTGCCAAAAAGTTTTAGGAAGGAAACTCCAAGCGCATAGACGTCTGCCCTATCGTCTTGGTTGGCAATACTCTTTTGATCCCGAAAAGTCACTTCAGGAGCAACATATGGGGGTGTTCCAATGACCATGTCTTGAACGCTATCCCCAATCATCCCGATTTTTCCCGACGTGTCAAAATCGGTTATGAGGGCCCGTCCATTATGGAGCAGGATATTCCCCGGTTTGATATCGCGATGAACGAGGCCGATTTCATGCATTTCATTGAGGGCGGGACAGAGATCTTTCATCACTTGGATCTTTTCCGCATCTGTTAATCTTCCACTCAGGATCGCACCCTCGAGGCTGCCTTCATTTGACAGTTTGGAAATGAGGCGGGTTTTCGGGATTCCATCATGCTTTTTACTCGATTCATAATCTACCGAGCAAGCGATGTGGGTACACCCTCCTAAAGATTCCATGGCCTGATTGTTTGTGAGTTGAACCTGAATTGCTTCTTTATCTTCCGCATACAAACTATAACATCGCTTCGAGACGTATTTTTCTCCTGTATTGAGATGGATCGCAATGGATACTTTTCCGTTCGCGCCCTGACCGAGTACTTTGTCCTCTTTCGCGTTATGGCGATTCAAAAGAAGAAAGAAATCACCTTGAGGCGTTACGACGAGAGATCGAAGCAGCGCATCGTTTGGATGAACGAGAATCGGTTTCCCCTGTATTTTCGCTCTAGCTACTAAATTACCGGCATGTGAGGCGATGTAATTCTTCATAGCCTCTTTTTTTTCATCTGAAATTACGCTATCGATAGAGCTGTTTAGCTCCTGAGGAACTGAATTCCACCAATTCCACAACAAATTAACCAATTCTGACATGATTTTACTTCCTCTTGTTTTGATTGCGATGAGGTTCTTTTTTTTGTAAGTTTATTTAATTATAATTTAATTTTATTTATAAGTCAATTGGAAATTGAGTTGTGTAAGCGTTTTTTAGAAATGTCCGCTTTCCGTTAAATAGAAATGTCCTCTTTTTGGTAATCAGAAGTCATTGATTATCAACTGGCGAGGGAGTTAATGGAGGGACGTATTTGTATGAGTAACAAGGAGTTAAAGAAATTT
>DAIDLB010000046.1 GCA_027449725.1 Chlamydiota bacterium | reverse complement strand
AGCTACTGCCACCTCTCTCCGGATGACGGCAAGCCCGTCGAGCTTGCGTTGCCCTTGCAAGAGCTTCAGCTCAAGCCGATCACTCCTCCTATACGCCCGGAGAAGAAGGCCAAACCGGCTCCGTTTTGGCCGAGGGTCCCCCGTGGGGAGCCGAAATGGACGCTTGATTTGAAGGATCTTGCCGCCATCGCCAAGAATCCGTGGAAGTGGTTTCTCCAAAAACGGCTCGGGATCTATTTGCAAAAAGAGCCCCTGTTCTCCGATCTTCGAAAAGAAGATTTCGATCTTCCTGTGTATCGGAAACGGGATCTGCTCTTGGCTTCGCTGACCTGTCCGTTGGGCGACCTCCTCAAAGAAAAAGGGCATCTGCTTCCCCCGGGTGTTTTTGGAGACAAGGCACAGTTGGAGTTGGAGGCCGGCGCCTGGAAGGAGCGGATGGGCAAATGGGAGATCGATCCGCGCCAGATCCATTCGGTCCGCTTTTCTCCCCGATGCAAGGAGACCCGCGTGCTGAAGGAGGGATGGATCGAAGCGCCCTCGCTTAAAGTAGATGGGATCGAGATCGTAGGCGATCTAACAGGGGTCCTCTCCCAGGGACTTTTGACCGAGAGCGATGCCACGGAAGTGTCTTTGGCTCTCCGCCACTGGCCGCTT
This sequence comes from Chlamydiota bacterium, assembly GCA_027449725.1. GTDB lineage: Bacteria > Chlamydiota > Chlamydiia > Chlamydiales > SM23-39 > JAKBAE01. The sequence goes on along the minus strand of DAIDLB010000046.1, from coordinate 2,210 downwards.
CTTCTTGTCCATCTCCTCTATTCGGGGCAAAAAAGCGTTTCCCTCTACAGCCTCGAGAAGGAAAAGCCCCTTTCCTGGGAGATCGATGCAGAGGCAGCGCTTCGCCGCTGGATTGCCTATCAGGAAAAGGCCGAAGAGAGCCTCTCTCCTTTGATCAAGCCGTGGGCCGTTTCTTTTGTGAAGGGCGATTTTGCCGATTGGAGCCAGAGGGCGCATGAGGACCTCGCTAAAGAAGAAAACCGGTGGATCCGCTGGGTTGCCCTCCGCGCCTCTCCCTGTCCTCTCGATGCGATTTGGGACGAATGGAATCCGGTCGTTCAAGAAACGTTTCAGGAGCTTCTCTGATGCGCCCCTTCAACATCCTCGATCCGAACACGTCTCTTTACGGCGAAAAAATCCTCGAAGCCTCGGCCGGCACCGGAAAGACCTTTGCGATCGAGCATCTCGCCGCGAGGCTCCTTCTCGAGTGCAACGTAGAAATCGAAGAGATGCTTGCAATCACCTACACGAGGGCCGCCGCACGCGAGCTCAAGATGCGGATCCGGGAAAATCTCAAAGAGGCGCTCTCCGCCCTCTCTTCCGGAGAGTGCGCCTGGCCCTATCTCAAAAAACATCTCGGCTCGAAAGAAGCCATCCGGCGGCTCGAAGGTGCTCTCGCCGGCTTCGAGCGGGCGCAGATCTTTACGATCCACGGATTTTGCCAGCGGATGCTTTCGGAATTTTCTCTCGAAGCGCGCTGCCTGCAGCCGACAGGGGATGAAGCAGCCCCGCTCGGCAAGGCGCTTTCGGGCGAACTTCTCGATTTTCTCGAAAAACAAGAGACGGTTTGCCCCGAACAGATGCGAGAGATCCTTAAGAAAAGAGATATTGACCGCCTCTCCAAACAACTCCTCAACCAGCCGCCGGGCGAAGAGAGGGGCTCCTTTGAAGACGACTGCCGCGATATTGAGGAGGCGATTCGGAGCGCGCCCCCGGGCGATGCGGAAGAAGAGTTCCGCCGGATCGAAAGCCTATGCAAATACTCGAAGTTTGATCGCACGATCCTGGCGGCGCAGATAGAAGCGCTCGGCAGACTGTTTCGCGGGGCCCAACCGAAAGAGGCGATACGAAACCTGTTTCTCGACAAAGGCGCCCTCTTTCGCTTCGCCTCCTTGACAAACCGGCAGCAAAAAAAAGCGGATTTTTTTCAACCGCCCCTCGTCGATTGGTGTCTTCGCCACCTGCATCCGCTCGTTCAAAGGGCAATGGAACCGAGGCGCCTCTTTCAACGGCTCCGTTTTGCCTGGCAAGAGCCGTTTGAAGCGCTCTTGGAAGAACGGGGGCTTTTCTCTCCCGACTTTCTCCTCGAGAGGATGAGGCGCTCTCTTGCCTATCCCGATTTCGCGGCCAAAATGAAAAGCCGCTTTACAGCGGTCATCATCGACGAGTTTCAGGATACCGACAAGGTCCAATGGGAGATTTTTTCGACCCTCTTCCGGGGCTTGCCTTTCTTTTATCTCGTCGGCGATCCGAAGCAATCGATCTACCGTTTCCGAAACGCCGATCTCTATACGTACTACCGCGCCCGAGACGCTTTTGGCCCCGATGCCGCCTACTCTCTCGACACGAACTACCGCTCATCGCCCGAACTCGTCTCCGCCCTGAACGATCTCTTTGGCGACCAGCATGTGAGCGAGTGGCTTTGGCTTCCTGGGGAGAATCGGACCGAGCCGTACCGTCCGGTGAAAGCGGGGCTCAAAGAACCCTGGGATCCCGGCGACGGCTACAAGCCGCTGCAGTTTTTCCGCGTGGAAAATTTGAAAGGCGCTTCTTACGCCTTCATCGTAGAAGAGATCCGGCGGCTCCGCCCCCATCTTGCCGGCTACCGCTCCTTTGCCATTTTAGTGCAGAGCAATCAGCAGGGAGCCCTCATCCAGGAAGAGTTGCAAAAGCATGCGATCCCCTCGGCGGCCAAGAGTCGCGCCTCTCTCGGCGAGTCGCTTGCGATGGAGGCGCTTGAAGAGCTCTTCGACGTCCTTTTTTTTCCGCGCGATGCGAGCGCAGTCAGCCGCTTTTTTGCGGGGCCCTTGTCCCAAAACGTCGATTTGGAAACGCTTTTTTTCTGGAAAGAGACGCTCGAGCAAAAGGGGATGGCCGCCTTTTTTCGGGAATTTTTTGCGAAAACGCAGATCGGAGGAGCTCTTGTCCGCGATCTGCTTCAACTCGCTGAA
>DAIDLB010000045.1 GCA_027449725.1 Chlamydiota bacterium | reverse complement strand
AGGTGGTTTTTGATCGTCGAACCGCGGGAGCTTTCGCGTTAGTCCAAATCCAAGTTTTGGGCCGATTGTGGTATATCTCGAGAATTTTTGTTACGTACTACGACTTGGGTCTGAACATAGACGATCCAATCGTTTGAAAGACTCGTTTAGCGCGGACTGCAGATTGGGAGAAAACAGCCTATTGGAAGAAAAAAGCTCGTCCAAGGCGTCGATAACAGGTTGAATGCAGTCGTGTAATTCATCCGGAAACAGACCGACCCTTTCACGTAAGCTTCGCAAAATGGGAAGAGAATCATACGTTCCGAATCTATGGGATTGCACAGAACGCAACCAGAAAGCAGTCAGATCCTCGGGGCTATTTGGCTTATAAGGAGAAACCGCCGCATCGACAGATCTTGTATTTTGTGAAATGGAAGCAGTCCGCATAAATTCAAGTCCTTTCAAAATAGTTAATTGAATTTGTTTCTTGCGAGATATTCTAGTTTATTTCTCTCCTATTGGTCAAGAAACAAGAGACGCCCGTTTCTGGAGGTCGGAGAGGAGCTGAAGGGCCTCGAGAGGGGTGAGGCTGTTGGGGTCGATCCGGCGGATCTCGTCGAGGAGGGGAGCTGTGAAGAGGGGGAGTTCTTCAACCGGTTTTTTTCGGGGTTTTTCGAGGGTCTTGAGCATCTCTTCGGCCTTGCGGATGACGGGATAGGGGAGGCCGGCGAGTTTGGCGACGTGGATGCCGTAGCTTTTGTCGGTGCTGCCCGAGACGATGTTGCGGAGGAAGACGATGCCGGACGGCTCTTCCTGGACGGCGACGTGGACGTTCTGGGCGGTCTTAAACTCCTGGTCGAGGCGGGTGAGCTCCCAGTAGTGGGTGGCGAAGAGAGTTTTTGCTTTTTTGTCGGGCGTCGCGAGGAGGTAGTGGGCGACGGACCAGGCGATCGAGATGCCGTCGTAGGTGCTTGTGCCGCGGCCGATCTCGTCGAGGATGACGAGGGAGCGGGGCGTGGCGTTGTGGAGGATGTTCGCCGTCTCGCTCATCTCGACCATGAATGTCGACTGGCCGCGGGCGAGGTCGTCGCTGGCGCCGATGCGGGAGAAGAGCTTGTCGATGATGCCGATCCGCGCTGCCGCCGCCGGCACGTAGGAGCCCATTTGGCCGAGGATGACGATGAGGGCGACTTGCCGGATGTAGGTCGACTTGCCGGCCATGTTCGGGCCGGTGATCAGCATGAGCTGGCGGGAGGCGTCGAGGTGGGTGTCGTTCGGGATGAAATTCGAGACGCCGATTGAGCGCTCGATGATGGGGTGGCGGCCGTTTTCAATATGAAGAGCATCGCTCTGGTCGAGTTCGGGGCGCTGCCACCGGTTTTCTTTTGCCGCAATGGAGAGGGAGAGGAGGGCATCGGTCCGGGCGATTGCTTTGGCGATCGCGGAGATCTTGCTGCTCTCGGCAGCGGCAGAGGCGCGGAGTTCTTCGAAAAGCTCTGCTTCGAGCGCTTTGGCCCTTGCGTCGGCGGTGAGAATCTGATGCTCGAAGCGTTTGAGCTCTTCGGTGACGAAGCGCTCGGCGTTGACGAGCGTTTGGCGCCTTTGAAAGTCCTCGGGGACGGCCTCGCCCTTGCTGCGGCTCACCTCGATATAATAGCCGAACGCTTTTGTGTAGCCCACTTTGAGCGTCTTGATGCCGGTGCGCTCGCGCAGCTCGTTTTGGTAGGCGGACATCCAGGCCATGCCTCCCTGGCTCAGCGCGCGGAGCCGGTCGAGTTCAGGGTTGATCTTCTCGCGGAAGAGGTCTCCGTCGCCGATGCGGAGCGGTGGGTTTTCCTGGAGCGAGCTGCAGATCCGCTCCGCGATGGCAGAGACGTCGGGCAGGTCTGTTTGCAGCGCAGGGAGAAGGGAGAGCGCGTGGCGGATCTGGGGGAGGCGGGCCAGGGAGCAGCCAAGCGACCAGAGGTCTCGCGGAGTGGCATAACGGGCGGCAGTCTTGGCGATGAGCCTTTCAAGGTCGCGCACCCCTTCGAAGAGGTGGCGGAGCTGCTTTGCCGCCTCGGGATGGGCGAGGAGCTCGCCGATGCCATTTTGCCTCTCTTCGATCAACGGGATGGAGAGGAGGGGGGCCTTGAGCCACTGGCAGAGGAGGCGCGCGCCCATCGGCGTCGAAGTGTGGTCAATCAGGTTGAGGAGGCTGTTTTTCGAAGAGCCGTCGCTTTGCGATTCGATGAGTTCAAGATGGCGCATCGTCGAGCGGTCGATCGAGAGGAAGGAGGCGAGGGCGTCGTTTTGAAGCGCGGTCACATGCTCGAGGCGAAGGGAGAGATCTTCTTTCAAATAGGAAAGGAGAGCGCCGGAGGCGGCGGTTGCGGCGGAGAGGCCGGTCAAGCCGAAGGCGTCGAGCGAGGCGATGCGGAAGTGGGAGAGGAGCGTCTTCAAGGAACTCTCCAAATCGAATCGCCAATCGTCCAGCTCGTTGACGAGGAAGGAAAAGGCGTTGGAGAGGTCCTGGAGAAGGGTCGTTTTACACCTCTTGGAGACGATGAATTCGGCGGGGCGGAGGCGGTAGAAAAGGTTGAGGAGGTCCTCTTCTTTTTCCAGTTCGAGGGTGCGGAATTCTCCCGTTGTGAGGTCGAGATAGGCGGCGCCGAAGATCTTTCCAATGAGGACGAAGGAGGCGATGTAGTTGTTTTTCTTCTCCTGGAGGAGCTGCGATTGGACGAGGGTGCCCGGCGTGACGATCCGGACGATCTCGCGCTTGACGAGCCCTTTGACCGCTTTGGGGTCTTCGGTCTGCTCGGCTACGGCGACCTTGTGGCCGCGCGCGATGAGCTTGTCGATATACTGGTCGGCTGCGTGGAAGGGGACGCCGCACATCGGGACAGCCTGCCGCTGCGTCAAAGTGAGGCTGAGTTCTTTTGAAATGAGGATGGCGTCTTGATAAAAGGCCTCATAGAAATCGCCGAGGCGAAAGAAGAGGAGCGCGTCTTTCGCCTGCGCTTTGCAGGCATGCCACTGCGCCATCATGGGAGTTGTCGAATCTGAAATCATGGCAGCTATGATGAGGGTTTTTCCCTTCATTTTTCAATGGGTTTTTCTTCCTCTGCAGAGCCAGAGTTCGTTAGCCATTCCGGATAGGTTCGTCATGCCTTGATATACAATCCGCGATGCAAAGCTCTCAACTCTTTGTTTCTGGGATCAATGTAGAGGACCTGCTTTTTTTTCAACTTCTGTTCAAAGTCCTGAAATACCGAATCGAGGGACTCTATAAGAGCTCCCCGGTCGCGCTTACAATGAAAAATGCGGTTCGCATCCAGCGCGCAGGCGATGTGTCCTATCAATTTAGGTTCTTTGCGCCGTTTTAAAAAGATCAGGTCCCCAGTTTGCAGTTCTTTCGTATCGATGAGTTGAAAATGCCACCCCTGTTTATAAAAGCGCTGCGGCATATCTCCGATCCAGGTGATGGGAAAGGGCAGGTTAAACGCGGTTGAAAAGAGATACTGAACAGACGTCAGACAATCACTTTTTTGAGGTGCTTCTTCGCATTTGGATTGTCGTTGGTAGATTGTATTTTGCAGCGCCGCCAGGGCGTTTTCGAGGTCAGGCCATGGGCCTGCTTTGAGAGAAGGATGTCTAAAAATGGCAATTTCGAATGGTCACTCCTTTGTTATACTGCGCTTCATTGAGCGATCATAGCATGATTGATTTTTTTGAGGGATAACGATATGCGGCACGCCGCATAGAAAACTTACCGAAAGGGTGAACAAGGCCCTCACGCAGTATAACGTCATTTTTACAAGATCTTGTAGTACAAAATTTTGTAAAAAAGTTGTTAAAAAATTTTGGATGGCCTACGATCTTTCAGCCAATACAAAGGAGGTGTCTGGTGACTCTAGAAAGTCTTATGGATAACCTGTTTTTTTTACGGATAGTACAGACGATCTTGTTTTCTGGTTCTTTCCTATGCGCTACAACTTATTTTATTCCTAAGGGTTTTTTGTTTTTTCAGGAGTGGAAAAAAACGAAATTAAATAAGCATTTAGGGACAAGCGTTAATTTTTTTTGCTGCCGGAGTGTTTGTTCTTGTTTATTTGTTGGCTTGGATGGTTGGGAAATAGGGTGCAAGAAATATGAGATTATTTCTTTGTCTGAGTTTCATTTTTTTGGGTGTAAATTTGTTGGCCCAGCCAACAGAAGAAGAACGAAAAGGTTATGTAGAAGCGATTTGTAAGGCTTTCGAGCTCCAGTCATTGGGCAAAACAAGGCAAGCGTTTTATGCTTTTAAGAATGTGTATCAGGCTGCATTGAAAAATGGCGAATCCCCAGCAAAACTTGCCCTTCTTGAAGAGCTTTTTATCTGGTACAGAATCTATGGGTACGATAGCGGGGTCATGGCAGAGCCTTCCGGATGTCGAGAAGAACATAGATCTTATAGATCTTTTGACGACTTTGAGGAGATTCGGGAGTTAGATCCGCATCAACAGAAAATGATACGAGAATTTTTGTATGGGGTCGGCAGTCTTGTGAGCGGTATTTTTTGTGTGACGGTAGCGCCTCCAGTAACTGGAAGGTTTGGAGCTACGTTAATTGTTGGATGGATTAAATGTATGTTCAGTGCAATCAATTCGATGATGGAAGATCATGAGCTGAAAATGAAGCGCATCGCCGAATTAGATAAAATTGTGAAAAAGGCAACTTTAGTGATTGGGGATGAATAATGTATTGGAAAAGAATGTTGATTGTTTCTTTGTGTTGGGTAGTAGGTGGTTTTACTACCAGTTTCTCTTTTGGGGAATCGTTAGATGTAGACGATCAAGACCAAATATTGGATTTGATTGTAGAGAATAGTGAGTATTGTGTCGAAAAAAGGTGGGGGAATCAGATTTTTCTTAAACCAGACCAGATTTATCCTACCGACGAAGGAATGTTTTTGCGGTTAAATCACTTTGATCTTGTGAGGCTGCCGTATCTATATTCTACTGAAGAAGGCTGTTATGTTTTTTTTAAATAAATCTCAATCATCAGCGATTTTGAAATGGGCGCATTCCTGGATCTTACGGCCAACAACTTGAGCGCTTTTCCGAATGAAATTTTCGGCCCAGAGTGTCTTGAAGAAATTTGGTTGGATGATAACGGACTCAGTGCAATCCCTGAGACACTGTGTCGTCTAACTTCTCTAAAAAGGCTAAGCGTTTACAAAAATAGGATACCTTTTCTTCCTGAGAGCCTTTTTCAAATGGTTCAACTTGAGAAGATCAATGCGAGCGTCAACCAACTCTCGTCTCTTCCGGAAGCGATCGGACATTTAAAAAATTTGCAAGTGCTGGATCTGAATTACAACCAGATACGAACATTGCCCGAGGCGATCGGAAAGCTAACCAGGCTGCAGTATCTTTTGGTTGCAAGCAATCAGTTGCATTCGCTTCCTGAAGAATTATGCCAAGCTGTTGACTTGATGTATTTAAACATCACTCACAATCAGTTTTCTGCCCTCCCTTCCTGGATCGGCTGTTTGCAGCATCTCGTCGAGTTGCGGATGCAGAATAATGCGATTCGATCACTGCCGGATTCTTTTGGAAATCTTTTTGCTCTAAAAGAGGTTTATGCGATGAATAATCAGATTAGTGAATTGCCTTTATCTATAGGAAGCCTCGCGAATCTCAGAAAGTTGATGTTGGAAAACAATCGGCTGGCGGAAATTCCGGAGAGTATTGGGAATTTGGAAAGTCTCCGAGAACTTAATCTCAGAACGAACTGGTTAGAGCAGTTACCATCAACAATCGGAAATTTAAAATCTCTCCGGCTGCTGGACTTGCGGGAGAATCGACTTTGCTCCCTGCCGGATGAGATCCAAAATCTTGTTCAACTTGAAAAATTGGATCTCCGGTTGAATAAACGCTTGGCTGTCCCTTCCTGGATTGACAAACTCAAAAAAAGGGGCTGCATTGTCTACTCCTAATCTTCCCCCTTCCGTTGCGTTTGCGACCTCCTGCTGGGAGCGCGACTGGAGGCAAATCCTCTTCGACTCCGAGTATCTTGGAAAAAAGCAAATCGCGAATCATTGCTTTCCGTTTGCGGAAAAGATCCTCGTCATCAACAACGTGAAGAATCTCGATCTTGTGAAGAGAGCAGCGAGAGCCCGCATCGATGAGGGGCTCTTGACGCAGGTTCTCATTGCAGATGAAATCGCACCGGCGATGCTTGATGCACTGAACTTAAATCGTAAAGACTTTCAGCCGGGCCCTGATGCAATCAAATACGATAACGTCAACCCTGACTGGATCTACTACAATGCGCTTGGGCCGCTCTCTGCGATCTATGGGGCAAAGAGCGATTACCTTCTCTATCTGACGGGAGATGTGCGGTTAGATTTGCCCGTCGATTGGATCAACCAGGCGATTCGGCTTATGGAAGAGGAGCCGCACTGCAAGGT
>DAIDLB010000044.1 GCA_027449725.1 Chlamydiota bacterium | reverse complement strand
GAGCTTCGAGCAAACCCAAATTCCCGCGCGAGGGGAACGATCCTCGAATCGGAAATGCACAAAGGAATGGGCGCCGTCGCAACGGTTCTCGTCCAAAACGGAACTCTCAGGAAAAACGATGCGATCGTATTCGGCCATTTCTTCGGCCGGATCAAAACCATGCAAGACGATATGGGGCGCCACATCGAAGCGGCCGGACCGTCTACTCCTGTCAAAATTACCGGGCTCTCTGAACTTGCGGAAGCGGGCGAGGAATTTATCGTCGTTAAAAATGAGAAGGAAGCGCGCGAGCTGGCAGAAGCAAGGGTTGAAGGGCACCAAAGAAGCCTCCTCATGCAAGCGAAGATGAGCAGCCTCGACAAGATGATGGCCAAAAGAGAGAGCGGAGAAATGAAGATCCTCCCTCTGATCCTTCGCGCCGACGTGCAGGGGTCTTTGGAGGCTCTCCGAAACTCCCTCTTTAAGATCCACTCAAAGAAGGTACGCCTCGAGATCGTCAACGAAGGTGTTGGAGAGATCTCCGAATCGGATATCGATCTGGCCGGAGCTTCAAAGGCAACGATCATAGGCTTCCATACCCGCATTGAAAGCCGTGCGGAAGAGCAGATCAAACAGAAGAAGATCGCCGTAATCCAAAACGACATCATCTACCATCTGGTCGACGAAGTAAAGCTGCGTATGCGCTCGCTCCTAGACAAGACCCAAAAGGAAGAAGAGCTGGGAGAAGCGTTCGTCAAGGCCGTCTTCAAGTCTTCTCAGTTGGGACTGATTGCGGGTTGCCAGGTCTCCGAAGGGGTGATCAAACGGGGCTGCCTGGTTCGCCAGCTGCGAGGCAAAGAAATTATCTGGAAAGGTAAAATTCTTTCTCTTAAGCGCGTCAAAGAAGATGTCAAAGAAGTTTCCAAAGGGATTGAATGCGGCATTTTGCTCGACGGTCAAACCGATATCAAAGAAAACGATATCTTCCAGGCGTACGAAATCACCTACCTTGAGCAGGAGCTGTGACATGAAAGAACAGCGCCTGAGCCGCGTCAATTCGCTTCTCAAAGAAGTGATTTATGAGGTGATCCATGAAGATGTGCGCAACCCCCACATCAACACCTTTGTTACCGTGACCAAAGTGGAGACCTCTGCAGATCTGCATCATGCCAAGGTCTATATCAGCATGATCGCAACCGATGCTGAAAAAGAAAAAATACTCCATGCGCTCGAGAGCGCGGCAGGATTCATCGCGGTGCAAGCTTCGAAAAAAGTGGAACTCCGCTATTTTCCGCAGCTCACATTTAAAATCGATCATTCGGCCGACGAACTGATGCGCATCGAGAAAATCCTCGGCGAGATCGAAAGCAAGAGAAAATCGAGACCTGTTACAGAGACAGAGTGAGACTGACATGTCTGAAAACCCAACTCTCTGTGGCATCCTTCCGGTAAATAAAAAAGCGGGAGTAAGCTCGTTCAGCCTAGTCTCCCTCCTCAGGAAAAAATCAAAGATCGAAAAGATCGGCCACGCCGGGACTCTTGATCCTTTTGCGACAGGCGTCATGATCCTCCTCATCGGAAGGGTCTATACCCGCCTGTCGGATCGCTTCCTCACTGCAGATAAACAATACCGGGCCCGTATCCGTCTGGGAGAGACGACCGACACCTATGACTCCGACGGACAGATCCTCTCTACCTCGGATAAGGTCCCCACTTTGGAAGAGCTGGAACGGGCGCTTCTCTCTTTCCAGGGAGAGTGCATGCAGGTCCCGCCGATGTTTTCCGCAAAAAAAGTCCAGGGGAAAAAACTCTATGAGTTGGCCCGAAAAGGGGTTGTCATCGAACGGGAACCGGTCAAAGTCAAACTCCAGACCCGGCTTCTCGGCTACGAATATCCCGAAGTAGACCTGCTCGTCGATTGCAGCAAAGGGACCTACATCCGCTCTTTGGCTCAAGATCTGGGCGAAATGCTCGGCTCGGGCGCCCATCTTTCGGCGCTCGTCCGAACTCAATCGGGCGCCTTTACCCTGGAAGAATGCGTCAGCGCAGACAGTCTGGCGGATCCGTCGTTCGACTACCGCCCCTATCTGAGAAAATGCGTATGAAGGCCCTCACCATCGGAACATTCGACGGCGTTCATCTCGGACATCAGAAGCTCTTACAAATTCTCTCCCGCTTCGGATGCCCGACACAAGTAGTTACCTTTTCCAATCATCCCTTCGATATTCTCCAACCCGCAAACGCCCCCCTCCCCCTGACGCCGCCTCTGCTCAAGCAAGCGCTCTTTTCCGCCTACGGCATCGGGGAGACGACCCTTCTCCCGTTTACCCGCGAACTCGCCGCCCTCTCCTACACGGACTTTTTGGCTCCCTATTCCATCGAGCACTTGGTCGTGGGTGAAGATGCGGCCATCGGACGAAGACGGCTCGGAACCCCGGACGCGCTTCGCCTCCTCGGGCTGCAGCGCGGATTCCAGGTGCATGTGGTGCCAAAATTGCAGCATAAAGGAGAGTCGATCTCCAGCACGAAGATCCGCCAGGCCATCTTGGAGGGGAACCTCTCTTGTGCTGAAAAACTGCTCGGGCGCCCCTATTGTTTTACGATCAGTTCGGCAAAAGCCCACGCGATCCTCCCCCCCGATGGGCGCTATCCCGTATATGCCTATTCGCCCGGAGGGATCATCCCGACGACGCTCGTGATCGAAAACTGCGTGCCCCGCATCGCTCTCGAAAAACCCCAGCTCATCAGCTTCGGATACCTTAACCCCACTTTGACCCACAGCCTATGTCATCCAATCTCTCTTGCGGAATTGTAGGATTGCCGAACGTCGGCAAATCCACGCTATTCAATGCCTTGACCCGGAAAGGGATCCCTTCGGAAAACTATCCGTTCTGCACCATCGACCCGAACGTCGGGATCGTCCTCGTCCACGATCCGCGGCTACAAGCCCTCTCCGACCTCTCCCACAGCAAAAAGCTTGTCTACGCGACCGTTAGCTTCGTCGACATCGCTGGGCTGGTCAAAGGGGCCTCCCAGGGCGAAGGGCTGGGCAACCAGTTCCTCTCTCACATCCGCGAGACCGACGCGATCGCGCAGGTCGTCCGCTGCTTTGAAGACGAGCAGGTAATCCACGTCGCCGGGCGCATCGACCCTCTCGACGACATCGAGGTGATCACCCTCGAGCTGATCCTGGCCGACCTGCAGATGGCGGAAAACAGCTTGCAAAAGATCGAAAAGCAGCTCAAATCCAAAAAGGAGCTGCAACCCGCCGCGAACCTCCTTCAAAAAGCGAAAGCCCACCTGGACCAGAGCTTACCGATGCGCTCTTGCCCCCTAAACGGAGAAGAAGAGGAGATCGCCTCCAAATACCCATTCCTCACCCTAAAAAAGGTGCTTTATATCGCCAACGTCGGCGAATCAGACCTCCCCTCGATGGAAAATCCCCTCGTCCAAAGAGTCCGCGCCTACGCCGAAAAAGAGGGAAGCCGCGTCGTCCCGATCTGCGCGCGCCTCGAAGAAGAGCTCTCGCAGCTCTCCGAAGAAGAGGCCAAAGAGTATCTCGCCACCCTCGGCCTCCCCGAGACAGGGCTCAACCGCCTCATCAAAGCAACCTTCGACCTCCTCGGACTCATCACCTTCCTCACCACAGGCGAGATCGAAACGCGCGCCTGGACGATCCGCAAGGGAATGAGCGCAGCCCAAGCCGCGGGAAAGATCCACACCGACATCGAAAAAGGATTCATCCGCGCGGAGGTCGTCTCTTACGACGACATGATCCGCTACAAAGGACGCGTCGGCGCCCGCGAAGCCGGCAAAGCCCGCTCCGAAGGACGCGACTACATCGTCCAAGACGGCGACGTCATC
>DAIDLB010000043.1 GCA_027449725.1 Chlamydiota bacterium | reverse complement strand
TTGGGTTTGCTCGAAGCTCTTGGATTTCGGCTTGCAGAGCGATCATCTCAAGCAGTTCTTTCACCCCTTGTCCCGTCGTTGCGGAGCAGTTGACCGTAATCGTCGTTCCGCCCCAAGCTTCGGGAAGAAGATCCCTTTCTGCGAGCTCCCGATAGACCTTTTCCGGATCGAAAGCAGGCTTGTCGCATTTGTTCAGGGCGACGAGGATAGGGACGTTCGCTTCTCTCGCTTGGCGGATCGCTTCGTCTGTTTGCGCGCGGATCCCTTCGTCGCCGGCAATGACGAGGATGACGATGTCGGTGACGTTCGCTCCTCGCGAGCGCATCTCCGTGAAGGCTTCATGGCCGGGCGTGTCGAGGATGGTGACGTCGCCTGCATTGGTATGTACCCGGAAGGCACCGATATGTTGGGTAATTGCCCCCGCCTCTCCGGCGGCTCGGTTCGATTTACGGATCGAATCGATGAGGCTTGTTTTGCCGTGGTCGACGTGGCCCATGAAAGCGACTACAGAAGAGCGGAGATCCAACTCGGCTGCATTCGTATGTGCGACTTCCTGGCGGATTGTTTGACCCGTGATGCGGATCCGTTCTTGTTCTGAAGTGTCGATAGAGACTTCGCAATCGAAATCATGTCCAAGCAGTTGTACGACCGTCTCGTCATCGAGAAAGTCGTTCAGTGTCAGAGTGAGGCCTTTCATGAAGAGCTTGGCGATAAGCTGAGACGCCTTAAGCTTCATCTCATGGGCGAGGTCTTTGATCGTAATAGGGAGGCGAACGCTGATTGCTTTCGGGCGGATTACCAGCTCTTCAACCCTTTTTTTCGCTTTAAAGGCGCGCCTTTTTCTCCACGCTTCATTTTCGATATCGCGCAGACCTTGCCGGTCGCGCGCATCGAACGTGCGCACTTCTTTTCGCTTTGCGGGGAGGCGCATTTCCTTGCGAGGCGATGCAGCCGGCGGTTGGGGGGCTGCTGCCTGGGGCTGAGGAGATGGAGCTTCTTCGCGTCTCGGTTGAGGTTTTTTCGGTTCTTCCGTCGCCGGTTTTACGGGAGCGGCTTGCGGTTTTGCTTCCTCGATGGCTGGGATCTCCGGAGGAGCACTTTCATTCGGCTCTTCGCGCAAAACATCTTCCTCCACCTCCTTAGCCTTGGGGGCGGCTTCAGCAGCAACTTCGCTCTCCGATTTTTGCTGCACGATCCGGGTTTTCCGTTTTTTCGATGCAGCCTCCTGAGCCGCTTCTTCCTCTTTTTTCGAGCGAGGAGGGGCCTCTTTCTCTTTATCAGGGGAAGCGGGGAGTTTGGGCTTGCCAACTTGGAGCGCCTGCGCCAACTGGGTGTTTTTGATGTTTAGCTTGATCTTGGCCAACGACTATCCCTTTCTTTTCCGCAATTGTTCTAAAATCTTATCCGCCAAATCGTAGTAGCTCACGCCGGGAACTTTTGCCGAAAGATCGGTAGGTACAGCCGTCATGAGGTTTCTCAATGTGTCGAAGCCTGCGCCGATCAAGCTCTCTTGAATCAGTCCGCTGACTCCTTCAATTTTAAGAGGCAGGTCAAATGACTCGTCGGCGCTGTCGGCAAGTTCAGCCATCTGAATGGTGAGCAGTTTTTGGTATTCGCTGATCTTATGGACCTCGATCTCCGTTTCGAGCATCTGTCCGATCAAACGGGCGTTCATTCCCCGCTTGCCGATGACGGTCGGATAATCTTCGTCCTGTACCACCATAAAGATCCGGTTATCGAGAAACTTCAGCTTTTTCGCCTCTACCGGCGCGATGAGGTTTTTCAAAAGCGTACCCGTATCGTCGGAGAAGGGGACGACATCGATCTTCTCGTTATTGAGCTCTCGGATGATGTTTTTGATCCTGGTTCCGCGCACGCCGACGCAGGTGCCCACAGGGTCTACCTTCGCATCGTACGAGCGGACGGCCAGCTTGGTCCGGTAGCCCGGATCGCGAACAATCTTTTCGATCGCGACTGTTCCGTCTTCGAGTTCAGGGACTTCCTGAGTGAAGAGCTGGGTGACGAATTCAGGATGGCTGCGAGAGAGGATCACCTCTGCGCCGCCCCCTTCCGTATCGCGCACTTCTAGGAGAAGGGCCTGAACTTTTTCACCCGGATTGTAGCGCTCGAGCTTCGGGTAGTTCCTCTCGGGGAGGATTCCCTCGACCTTGCCGAGATCGACCACGATCGTCCGGCCGCGGATGAACCGCTTCACAGTGCCGGAGATGATCTCTCCGACGCGGTGCCGGTACTCTTCGCAGATCACATCCCTCTCGGCCCCTTTGAGCTTTTGCGAGATGATCTGTCTGGCTGCTTGAGCGGCGATCCTGCCGAAATCCTGCGGGGTCACGGAGATCTCGAGAAGCTGGCCAACCTGGCACTCCGGTTCCATTTCCCTTGCAACTACAAGGGAAATTTCTTCGGCCGGATTTTCCACCTTCTCTACGATCTTTTTCTGGGAGTAGACTTCGATCTCTCCCGTCTTCGGATGAATCTGGACGGTGACTTTCTCGCCGATACCCTTCACGCTCTTGCGTGCAGCAGCACGCAAGGAATCTTCGATCGCCGTGATGATGATATCGCGCTTGATCCCTTTTTCGCGTTCCAGATATTCAAAAATGGCGAGCAGGTCTTTATTCATCGTCAATTACCTCGTCGTCGGAGAAATTCTTTTTCTTTCCCCTTTCTTTGTCTTTTTTCTTGCTCTTGCCTTTGCCGCCGACCACGATGTCGTCGTGGTTCATCTGATTTTTCTCGATCAGATATTCTTTGATGGAAAGAGCTATTTTCTTGTGTTCCGGATCGAGCTTGATTACTTTTGCCGTAACCGGATCGCCTTTTTGGATGATGTCTTCCACTTTGCCAAAAGGCTGATCGGAGAGTTCCGTTACATGGATCAGCGCCTCAATGCCGTTGTCGAGCTCGACAAAGGCCCCGAATGCGGTTGTCTTCGTCACGGTGCCGTGGACGAGTGAACCGATAGGAAGCGTCCGTTCGATCGATTCCCAGGGATTGTTGCTCAGCTGCTTTACGCCGAGCGTAATCTTCTTGCTTTCCTTGTCTACCGACAGGATGACCGCTTCTACTTTATCGCCCTTTTTCAGGAGCTCGGAAGGATGAGATACTTTCTTAATCCAGCTTAAGTCTGAAATGTGGATCAAACCGTCTACGCCGGGTTCGAGTTCGACGAACGCGCCGTAATTGGTCAGGTTGCGGATTTCAGCGACAACGCTGCTTCCGACCGGATATTTTTTCTCGACGTCTTCCCAAGGATTGCGCTCGGTCTGTTTGATACCGAGAGAAATCTTTCCTTCATCTTTTTGGACGGAGAGGACGATCGCTTCCACTTCATCGCCAACGCGGACGACTTCGCTTGGGTCGGTGACGTTCTTGGTCCAGGACATTTCTGATACGTGGATCAGACCCTCAATGCCGGGCTCGACTTCGATGAACGCGCCGTAGGAGACGAGATTGACGATCTTGCCTTTTACGAGAGTCCCTGTCGGGTAGCGCCGTTCGATCTCTTCCCACGGATTTTCCTCTTTTTGCTTGAGGCCGAGGGCAACGCGTCCTTTGTCGCGGTCGATGTGGAGGATCATCACTTCGAGTTCTTGGCCGAGATGGATCATCTCGGAAGGATGCTTGATCCTCTTCCAGGTCATGTCTGTGATGTGGAGGAGTCCGTCGATGCCGTCGAGATCGAGGAAGACGCCGAAGTCGGTGATGTTCTTCACGATGCCTCTGCGAAGAGCCCCTTCCTGGATATGCTCAAGCAGCTCGGCCTTCTTCGAAACACGCTCTTCTTCGAGCAGTTCGCGGCGGGAGACGACGATGTTTTTTCTTTCGATGTTGATCTTGAGGATTTTGAAGTCGTAGGTGCGTCCCAGAAAGTCGTCGAGGTTTTTGATCCTCTTGTTGTCGATTTGCGAGCCGGGGAGGAATGCTTCCATCCCGATATCGACCATCAGGCCGCCTTTGACTTTGCGGATGACTTTCCCTTTGACAATGGAGCCTTCCTTGCAGTGGTTGACGATATGCTCCCACTGGCGGAACTTGCGGGCTTTTTCTTTAGAGAGGACGATCTGTCCATCTTCGCCTTCCGCCTGGTCGAGGTAGACTTCAACGTCGTTGCCGAGCACAAGCTCTTCGGGTTCGGTGAATTCAGCGGCAGGGACGAGTCCTTCCGATTTGAGACCCACATCCACAACGACGTAATCCTTCGAGATTTCAACGATTCTGCCTTTGAGGATCTGGCCGGCTGTAAGCATGGATAGAGGGGATTCAGCTCCGGCTTTTCCTGTTCCGTAAAGCAGGTCTCGAAATTGACGGGCTTCGTGTTCCTGGAATGCGACGTCGTCGAGGACGTTGCTGGAATTCCAATCGTGTTGAGGGTGTTTGGGTGACATTTTAAGGGTTTCTCCTGTTTCTAATTCCATTCAGCAATGGCCGGACTTAGACGAATCCGTGCAGGCATGCCAGCGCATTGCTTTAATTGCAAAAGACTAGCACGTCATTCTCAATATAGGCAAGAAGTATGGTTTGGGCGGGGGAGTAAAAAGTTGATTTTCACGAATCCGGTTGGCGCGGTT
>DAIDLB010000042.1 GCA_027449725.1 Chlamydiota bacterium | reverse complement strand
AGGAGGTCGTCGAAGTCGACGGCATTGCACGATTGGAGCTTGGATTGATAGAGGCTGTAGATCTGGCCGAAGAGGGGGTTTTCCTGCGGGTCTTCAGGGTTGAGAAGGTCGTTTTTCGCGGTGGAGATTTGGGCGCGGATTTCTTTTTGAAACGCCTTGTCTTCGTGGGGGCAAATCTGCTCCAGACAGGTTTTTAACAGCTTTTCGCTGTCTTCTTCGTCGTAGATTGTGAAATCGGAGCGGTAGCCGAGGAAGTGGATCGACTCGCGCAAAATTCGCGCTCCGAGGCTGTGGAAGGTGCAGGCGAGCACTTGAGCGTTTTTCTTCGCGCGGATGCGTGATTTCATCTCTTCGGCTGCGCGGTTTGTGAAGGTAACGGCGAGGATGTCGGAAGCGAGGACGCCGAGATCGATCAGGCGGCCGATCCGCGATGTGACGACGCGCGTCTTTCCGGAACCTGCGCCTGCAAGGACAAGGAGAGGCCCTTCGACATGTTCCGCTGCTTCGAGTTGACGAGGATTTAGTTCATTCATGGATCAACGCCAGGGGAGGGAGAGTTGTTTTCCTTCCAGATCGCAGATCTTCGAATCGATCCCTAAAATCAGGATCTGGTCGGAGGGCTCATCGCCGACATTGATCAGCTGGTGGGGGACATTCGCGGGGCAAATGAGCGTGGATGGAGCGATGCAGTGGTGTTCCCGATCCCCCACGATGGCGAGGATGTGGCCTTTGAGGACGATGAACACTTCTTCCGTTTCATGGACGTGGCGGGGCGATTTGCTGCCGACAGCCAGGCTTGCTCTCCAGACTTCGAATTCTTTGGCGCCCGTGGCTTTCGTGGCAAGGCCCCGATAGGAATTTCCGTACATGGAAAAGAGATCCAAATCGTTATGGGAATGGACAGTGGCCTCGCCGCCATGAAGACAGACGGCCGCAAAGGCGATGCAGAATGTAAAACAGCTTTTCATGGAAGTCCCCCAAGTGAGAAGGCAGATTATCCGTGAAGAGAAGATTTTTGGAAACGGCTCTTTCCGATCTTTTCAATAAAGGCAGCGGGGTACAGCGGTTTCAATAATTGAGCTGCTTGAGAAAAGTCGAACCAGCCGAATCCCGTATGTTCCCCGCTCAGTTGCGGCTCGAAAGCAGTCTCGATGCAGCAGTGATAGATGGAGTGGATGAGTCCTACGTCGCCGTGGGAAGTTGGGATTCGGATGGCTGTCAGGATCATATCGAAAGCGGATGGGTTATCAAGGCTTTTGAATCCGGTTTCTTCTTCTATTTCTCTGCAGAGCGTTTCCAAAACGGTTTCCCCTTTTTGCAGGCGGCCGCCCGGCAAATCCCAGTTGCGATTTGGCGTTTGCAAGAGCAGGGTTTTGTCTTCAGGGGTGTAAAGAAAAACCTTTATCCCTAAATGGAAACAATCTTCCGATGTTATACCGCGCTCCGTCAGGTTTTGTGAATTTGGGCTCGCTGCGGCTTTACAAAATTGACCCTCCTCACTCGCCTTGCACGGAGTGCAATGGTCTCGTTCGGTCGGGTCAATTTTGCTTTGCCTCGCTGACCCC
>DAIDLB010000041.1 GCA_027449725.1 Chlamydiota bacterium | reverse complement strand
CTTACGCTGCTGCGGGCGCTTTGCGGAAGAGAAGGGCGACGGTGGCGAGCCAGAGGGCGAAGATGGCTAGGGAGATGGTGCCTGTGAGGGCGAAGACTTGGGAGCCGACCCAGAACTGGAGGGTGAGGAGAAGGAGGGAGGCGGCGGCTTTGGAGGTGCGGTAGGCGAAGACGTCGATGACGGCTTTGGCGCGGAACTTTTCGTCATGCTTGAGAGGGACGAAGAGCATCTCGCGGATGACACCGAAGAGGGAGAAGTCGACGGATTTTGTTGTGATGAAAGCGAGGGCGATGGCGGCGAAGGAGGGGTTGAAGAGGGTGAGGATGGCGGTGGAAGAGAGGAGGATGGGAATGAGGAAGTGGCTGCGCCGGAGTCCTAAGAATTGGAGGAGGAGGAAGCTGCCTGCAAATTGGAGGAGAAGACTGAGAATGTTGATGAGACCCATGAGCTTGCCTACGGCAGCTGTGCGGAGGTCTTGTGACGGGATAGCGATTTCGATGGCGTGGTTGAACCGGTATTCGACAAGGGCGACGCTCACCTGCATGCAGACGACGAGGAGGAGGACGCCGAGAAGATAGCGGTTTTTCGCGATGAGCGAAAATCCTTCGCGGGCGAGGATCTGCTCTGGTTGCGGGATCTCCAAGAGGGAGCTGACGCGATAGGCTCGGGCATAGGCGAAGAAGAGGAGCGCGTAGATCGGGAGCGTGAGGAGAAAGAGATTCTCCGATCCGATCCGGGTAGCGAAAAAGCCGGCGACGCTGCTGCCGAGAATCGAGCCGACAGTCCCCATGCCGAAGATCGCGCCGTAGAGCGCTTTGGCTTTCGAGCTGGAGACCGTGCTGTGGATCATCGACCAGAGTTGTTTGAACATCAGGAGGATGTAGATGTCTTTCCAGCAGTATTGAAAGAAGATGAATTTAGGAAAGACGGGCAAAAGAAATACGGTGAGAAGGTGGATGGCAGAGATGGCTAGAGCGGCGAGGCCAAGAGTCCGGAGAGGGCCGAAGCGGGGACTGAGGCGGTTGTAGAGCGTGACGACGGCGAGGTTGAGGGGGACCGTCCAGAGCCAGGCGTAAGGAAGGGCTTCTGTGGAAAAAAGGGAGAGGAAGATCGATTGGCTGGCCGGACGGGTGATCGCATATTCCAGGCCGATGCAAAAGCAGGTGAGCATGGCAAAGAAGACGAAGAGTTTTTCTTTTCTTGCGAGCCGGGCGATCTCCTTGACCGGGTTCATGTCTGGTTTCTCGATTCGAGGAAATGGATCAGCTCAAGATCGTGTTTTGGCGAGACGTAGACCCAGTTTGCTTTG
The DNA here is from genome assembly GCA_027449725.1 of Chlamydiota bacterium. Taxonomy (GTDB): domain Bacteria; phylum Chlamydiota; class Chlamydiia; order Chlamydiales; family SM23-39; genus JAKBAE01. The sequence goes on along the minus strand of DAIDLB010000041.1, from coordinate 10,358 downwards.
TCGAGAGGGATTCGGAGAAGGAGGTCGGATACTTCGCCCGCTTTTTGAACTACGACATGGCGCCTTGCGACAGGGAAGTTCAGCGTTTCGGGCTGGATTGAGGGATCTTTCGTAAACTCCCAGGCAAGGTCGCTATCGGCGATCATGTGCTTTTTCTTGAAGAGGGCAAGATCTTTTTCTTGGACGTTTGACGGCAAGGCAATCGCCCGGAAGCGCTGCTGGCGGTAGAAAACGCTTCTCGCGTCGTCATGGCCAACGGCTTTAGGATCTCTCGCCGCTTGACTTAGGGCGGCGGTGATTTCCGGGTCGCTCCAATGGAGAAAGTCGTCAACGCTCTTGAACGCCGAGACGGGAAAGCGATCGAGCATAAAGCGCCGCAGATGGAAGGCATAGGCCTTGACCGACGAGTATTGGTAGACCCGCTTGCGCATGAAATGGCGCGCGAGAAGGAGCGCCTCGCACGATTCGAGGCCGTTTTCATCGATGCCGAGCTGCAAGTCGTCCGTCCCTCCATCGGGCGAAGGGAGGATCCGGAGCGTCTCGATCAGCTGGTGGTAGTCGAAAAGGCCATAGGCAACGCCGGTCGTCTTGGCGTCGCGGAGGAGGTAGTCGATCCGGTCGGCTCCGAAAAAATTGCCGGTGATGATCTGGGAGACGATCCTCACCCAGGGGGAAAATGAGCTGCCCGGGTAGAGCGACTTCCATTTCGGCTCGCCGATCGCAACCATCTTGATGTCTTCGACGATATCCCGCTCGATCAGATCTTCCAGATAAGCGGGGGCGTTCTTGAGCTTATGCCAGACCGGCTGCATATAGCTGCTTTCAATGATCTTCAGCGTCCAGCTCTCATGCCCGTCGCTTCCGAGGAGAGCGTTCTCCGCGACGTGAGAAAATGGCAGGTGGCCGAGGTCGTGGCAAAGAGCCGCCATCCGGAGGACGCGGCGCCAGTAGAGAAAGTCGGCAGAACCCTTCCTGGGTACGAAATGGAAGACGTCAGGGCGCACCGATTTGCAGATTTTTTCAAACATGAGGGTTGCAAGCGACATTACGCCGAGCGAATGTTCAAAGCGCGTATGTGTTGCGCCCGGATAGACGAGATAGGCGATGCCGAGCTGATGGATGTAGTGGAGCCTCTGGAACGGCACCGAATCGATCAGCTCTTTTTCAAACTCGTCAAAAGGGATGAACCCATGCACCGAGTCATAGATTTTTTTGTCTGAGTGTAAAAAATCTTTTACCATATCACCACACTTATGCCTTAAAGTCTTGCACAGAAATCGATTGAGAACAAGATAAATCACTCATGGCGGGGTCTGCTTTCAACACCGTAGGCGCTCGTCACCTGGACGAACTCGGCCTTCCTCTGCAGCTCCTTGATGCTGCGGGCGCCGCCATAGGTCATCCCGCTCCGGATCCCGCCCAAGAGATTGTTTATAAGCTCCAGGGCAGAGCCTGTGACAGGCCCCCAAAAGTCGACTCCCTCGGCCACGGTTTTGGCTTTGAGCCCCCCGTAAAATTCATTTTGAAAATCGGCGCTTGCCTGGCCGCGGAATTTGGCTTCGAGCCCCTGCGCCGTCGTCCGTTTTTGCGCCGCACTCTCTTTGGTCATGGCAAAGAGCTTTCCGATCATCACGGTGCTCGCCCCCGCAGCCAAAGCCAGGACGACGTCGCGGCTCCCGCGGATCCCCCCATCGGCGATGAGCGGGACGCGGAGTTTCTCAGCGATCTTGGCGCAGTCGGATACCGCTGTGAATTGCGGCACGCCGAAGCCGGTGACAACCCGCGTCGTACAGGCGGCGCCGGGCCCGACCCCCACCTTCACCGCATCGGCTCCCGCGTTGACAAGGTCATGATAGGCCATGGCGGTGCAGACGTTGCCGGCGATCACCTGTTTATCGGGATGTCTTTTTTTCAGCTCCTCGATGTGCGCGAACATCCGGTCGGAGTGTCCGTGCGCGACGTCGATGCAGACGCCGGCGGCGCCGAGATCAAAGAGCTGCCTCGTCTCGTCGAGCTTCTGGATGCCGCAAGAGATGAACGTCTTATTCTGGTAGCGCTTGACCCAGGCGATCTGTTCGTCAAAGCTAGTGAAGCGATGAAAAATCGGAATTGAGCCTTGCTCGATGAGAAGATCGGCCATCTCTGAACTGATGACAGTGTCCATGTTCGCCGCGAGGATCGGGATGTCGAGCTTCATCTCTCTGGTCAGCCAGCTCTCGAGAAGAGGCTCTGTGCGCGACGGAATATTGTTGAATTGAGGGACAAGAGCGACGTCGTCGTAAGTTAAAGCTTGGCGCATAAATAAATCCTTCCGTAGACTTGGCTCATCATATCGAAAACTTCAATTGACCGCGATGCCCATTAGCGTATGCATGCTCACAAAGAATTCGGGCCGCACCCTCCAGGCATCGCTCTCCTCTCTTTCCTTTGCAGACGAAATTCTTATTCTCGATACAGGCTCGATAGACAACACGATTGCCATCGCCAAAAGCCATCCCAAAACGACCGTCCACGAAACTCCCTTCACCGGCTTTGGCGAATTGCGAAACCGAGCGGCCTCATTAGCTAAAAACGACTGGATCCTCGCCCTCGACAGCGACGAAGAGATCTCCCAACCTCTCGGTCTGGAGCTGCAAGCCCTCTCCCCCGATCCTCACTCCGTCTATGAGATCCGCTTCAAGAACTTTTACAATAATAAGCAAATTCGGGGCTGCGGCTGGGATCCCGAAAGCCACATCCGCCTCTACAACCGAAAAACGACCCGCTTCTCCGACGCCTCGGTTCACGAGGGAATTCTGGGGCACAAAAGTGTCATCCGCCTCCGCCACCCGATCCACCATACCCCCTACCTTTCGATCTCCGACTTCCTCGCCAAGATGCAGCTCTATACTGACCTTTTTGCCATGCAAAACCAGCACAAAAAAAAGGCCTCCTTTAAAACAGCGCTTTGGCACGCCTTCGGGGCCTTCCTCAAAAGCTACCTTCTCAAGCGCGGCCTTTTCTTGGGATCCGAGGGGTTCATCATCTCTTCCTACAATGCGATGACGGCCTTCTATAAATACCTCAAACTCGCCGAAGCGAACCGCTCATGATGCTCGCCTTCCTCTATCATCGCGTGGGGCCCGGCAAATACGCAAATCCGCCGGAAATGCTCGAATCCCACTTCGCCCACCTCGCTGCCCACTACCCAATCGTCTTGCCGGGCGAGCCTCTCGCTCCCCTCAATCTCAATATCTGCCTGACATTCGATGATGCGACCTACGACTTTTACCACTACGCCTACCCTCTCCTCAAAAAATACAATCTCCGCGCCCTCCTCGCCGTCCCCGCCGCCTACATCCTCGAAGACACCACCCTCAACCCCAATCTCCGCCTCTCCATCCCCTACTCCGCAGCCATGAAGGGAGACACCTTTCAAACCCACGCCCCCTTCTGTACCTGGGCCGAGCTCAATGAGATGGTGCAAAGCGGCCATGTCGCCATCGCATCCCATTCACTCACCCACTGCCACCTCCTTACCCCCAATCTCGACGTCCACCGGGAAATCGCCGGCTCCAAAGCCCTTCTAGAAGAAAAGCTCAACACTCCCGTAACCACTTTTGTCTACCCGCTTGGCAAGTTCAACAAACCCATCCACAAGCTTGTCAAAAACCACTATCCTTTCGCGATGCGCATCGGCAACGCGTGGAACCGAAACTGGCAAAATACAAACGGCATTATCTACCGCGTCATCAGCGACAACCTCGCCTCCACCACACAGCATCTCAAACTAAAGAGATTCCTCGCCTTCACCTGGTTCCACCTGCTCAACACACTTCGAGGCAGATAATCCTAAAATGAATCCGGAGAGGGAAAAAGAAGCCCGGAGAGGGCTTCAAGCGATTGCAGGTTCGTGCGATAATTTTCCAGAGGAACAGACTCCCCGGGTTCCCGATTGGGAAGAAGATAGGCAAACACCTCCACCCCCTCTTCCGCTTTTGCGAAAATCGCTTTGGCAAAATGGGTCGGCACCGCAATCGCGCTTTGCCCAATCACCTGGTAGCGGACGTACCTCTTACCGTCCGGCGACGGTTCGGGAAGGTAGAGAGGAAAAGTATAGATGTGGAGTTCCTTGTATTGGCCGAGAAGGCTCCTTACATGGTTTTCCAGACGCAGCCAAAGACCGCGGTTGAAAGAAGGAACCTGGGGAGAAATGTTGCTGAGAATGTGGGACTCTTTTGCAGAGTCTTCCGGCAAATCGGCAAAAGGGCAAAGATGCCCCCGGTCGAAACCGGAATAGCGGAAATCGTTATTGCTCGTTCGAAAGAGGGCCGGAATCGAAAGGTCTTCGACAAAGCGAACTCTTGTCTTTTTCTGCACGATCGGCCCCGACAGTTTCTCATAAACCCAACACGCGTTTTTTGTTCGGGCGTCAAAGTGAATGAGGTATCCTTGCCTGTCGCGAAGGAATTGGCCCTGAGGAGTAGGTGCGGAAAAAGCAAGTGTAGTTAGAAATAATATTATTTGTGTTTTCATGATTTTTGTTTTGTTTTACAACAAAACAAAATCATATTACGAAAAACAAATCAAGCGGAACGTTTCTTATTGAGTCAGCTTATTTTCTACAAAAGAAGAGAAATTCTTCATCGAATCGGGCAGCCGCTTCTTCCACTTTCTCCCGGCAAAGAGCCAAAGAAGCGGGGCGAAAAAGCCAGACACTTCGATATGCTGGACGACTCGCACCTTCTCATCCCACCAGGGCGCGACATAATAGCTGTAGACGACTTTAGCGCCGAAGAGCCTCGTCTTCATGCAAAAACGTTTGCCTTGCTCCGCAAAGACGATGGAGATAGGCGCTGAAAAGCAGCCGATGGCTTTTCGCTGGCCTGTCGAACCGCTGCAAAAAGGCTCCTCCAGAGAGAGGGCTTTGGTGCAAGAGTCCCATTTTACCCACGACGCAGCATCCGCCCAAGCGTCCCACACTTCTTTAGGCTTTGCTTTGATGTGAACTTGCGATTCAAGCGCCCATCGGAACATCCCTCATCCTCTTCTTTGCCTCTTCTCGTCTAGTACAATAAAGAATATAGAGATTGCTTCCAACAATGATTGCGGCGCCGAGGAGAATATGCGCCTCAGCAACTTTTTCCCACCAAAGATAGTCGAGGAGGGCGACCCAAAAGAAGGTCGAATAATCGATCGATGCCAACACCGACCCCTGAGCAAACCGGAGCGCCTGCACAATCGCGTATTGCCCGGCCGCAGTAAAGGCTCCGACAAAAGCAAAGAGCGCCCAGTGAGACCAGGGCATCGGCTGCCAGTTTTGAAAGAGAAAACAGCTGGTGGCCAGCATCATCGCGAGATTTGGATAGATCGCAATCGTCAGACTGTGCTCCGTCGCCGCGAGGCGGCGCATCAGGATTTTGTGAAGCGCGCCAAGAGAGGTGCCTACGAGGGCCAAAAGGGCTGCAGCTCCAAGCAGATTCGGCTGAGGCTTCATCGCGATCAAAATACCGATCATCCCAATCCCGACGGCGATCCATCTTTCACGGGGCACCTTTTCCTTGAGGATGAGCGAGCTAAGCGCGATCATGAAGAAGGGGGAGGTGTAGCTCAGCGTATAGACAAAGGTCAACGACCCCATCGAAAAGGCGTACATAAAGGCAGCGGTATAAGCCAGGTTGACAACGAGGCGGATGAGATGGCTTTTGGGATGCTCGGTCGAGAGGATCCTGGAGACTCCCCCAAGAAAATGGGCAACGAGGAGAAAAGGACAGAGCCTCGTCAAAGCCCGTAAAAAAAGCGCCTGGGGAACCGGGTAGGCGGCCATAAAATATTTGAGGAACGCGTCGGAAAGCGCGTAGAGAGCCAGCCCGCCCATCATGAGCAGAATGCCCAAAAACGCCCGATTCTGCAGGGTTCTCCCTGCCTCAATGCTCATTTCTTCTTTCCAATGCGATGCGATCAAGAAGGATAGGCGATGCGCTTGCTTTTGGGCAAAGAGGGAATTGCAAAACTCGCTTCGCAGGGCTAAAGAAGGTGGAGAAGATCTCTCGAGATCGCCAAAGCGATCTCAATTAAAATTAAAATAATGATCGTCCATTCCAGGCGGGACGAGTGGCGGTGGTTTAGCTCATTGCCAAGGATCTCGAAGAGTTCGTGGAGAAGCGTCAGCCGCCGGTTGAGAAGCTCGACCCGCTTGGTCACATCGAGATAGTGGATCGTCTTGCGGTAAAAAAGTTCCAGCTCTGCGTGGTCCCAAAAGAATTCGGGCGTATCGAGGATTTCGGAGTGGAGGTTGATGTAGTTGCGCTCCAAATATAGCTGTCCGATTTTGCGCGATGTTTGGAGGCGGGAAAGGGAGATCCGGCCCCGATCGGCCAGGTTTTTGGGGATCTGTTTTGAGGTTTCAATCGTCTTATCGATCGCATTTTCAAAGACGGTCAGCTTCACCGATTGAACGAGGGCGTAAGAAATGGCCAGTTTGACCAGGAAATCTTTCTTATGGAGCATGATCTCATCTTCTTTGATCTGCATCTTGTTTCCATAGACAAAAGAAAATTCATCGAGTTCGACCTTGCCGATCGATTCTTTGGCGAAAGGCTTGATGGCCGAAAGGATTTTTTTTTCTTCATCCTGCTGGCATCCCCAAAAGACCGCTGTCCCGAAAGCAAAAAAGAAGATGTCGCGCTTCGCTCCCTTTTCATCTTTCAACGGGAGATGGACAATTTCCCTCGAGATCTGAACGGCCCCCGAAGCTTGAAAAAATTGGAAGAGCTGCGTTAGTTCATAATTAGCGCAGGTACAATAAGCAATGCATCGCATACACTCTCTCATACCAAATTGGATTCGATTTGTCTTTGTTTTCTTGATTGTTTGCCCTGCGGCAGAAGCCGGGAAGCCCGCTTATCTGATTCAGGCCGATATCGATTTTTCTCCTTATGCCGGCGGAGAAGATCTTCTCTTTGCTACCCGTTTGGTTGAGGCGGCCGAAGACTGGTGGTTCAAGATGCCTCCATCAAAAAGCGCTCAGGCAAGAACGCTTCGGCTCAGCGAGCTGATCTCGTTCTGGCTCCCCCTCAATTACCTGGCGATGGTGGTGCAGCACGAGGTGTTCGGCCACGGCTACCGGATCCGCGACCTCGGCAAATCGAGAGCAAAAGTCCTCGGCTATCAGTTCGATGCACCCCCTCCCTACGGCAGCGGAGGCGGCGCGACGGTGTATGCGATGACAGAGCGCTTCACAACAACCGAGGAGACGGCGGTATCGCAGGGCGGGATTGAGGCGACCGCCGTCTTGGCCAATGAGGCGAAATGGACGTGGCTGGACAACAGGATCCTCGATGCCCGCCAAGGCTGTCTCTATCTTCTCTCCCAGCACGATATCGCCTTTTACATCGGCTCGCTGAAAGTGGTCCGAACCGGAGGAGAAACGAGCGGTCATGACATCAACGACTACCTTCATTGGCTGAACTTAACCTATCCGGAAAAACACCTCAGCAGCAGCCGCCTCCGCTCCCTCTCCTGGATCGGGCTTCTCGACCCGTTTACATACTATGCGATCTGGTCTCTCATCCACTACATCGCTTCGGGGAGGGACACTAAAATTCCGATGATCCGAACCTGGTCGGCAGGATATCTCTTCAGCGCACGGCTGGGGCTCACTCCATTTGGACCTGAATATTTTGTGGAAAACTATCTCGCCGGAAAACGGGGAGGCGTCTATTACTTCTACCTCAAGGCCGGCAGGCACGCCTACAATAACTACTTCGGCATCGGGATGTTCTCGCCCATGATCTGCCGCCTCGGCAGGTGGGATCTTGGAATGCGCTTCGACGCCTGGCGCCAGCCGAAGCTCCTTCTACAGCCCGCCTCTATCCCCTTTTCCGAGATCGCTGCAAAAGGAAGGCTTCCCGCCCCCCTTTATCCCTATTCTCAAAGACATACGATGAAAAACGGCTTTTCCCTCTCAGCGCTCCTGTTCTGGCGGTGGAAAGAGAGCTGCGGCTTCGAAGGAGAGTTCGGCGGCAAGACAGGCGGCTTTTTGCCGGGGTATTCACTTTGGGCCGCGCCGACTGTCCGGGGCGGTTTTTATGCTACATTCTAACTCTTTGCCGAGCGACTTGAGGACGAAGGCGAGGTTCCTCTCGATCTTGGAGCGGAGGAGAAAGCGCATCGGCCAAGCGAGGGGGCCTCGGATCTGGACGCTGTAGCGGATTTCTGAGCCGCCTTCCATGGGGGCGACCCTGTGACTAAAGAGAAGCCTGACGAAGAGGCTTCTCCAGAGGATGGTAAAGTGGCTTCCCTCCGAAACCTCCAGGATCCGGTAGGAGAGGGCTTTCGCCTTGCCCTTTTTGCCGGGGACAAAGGTTTCATCCATATTATGCGCCTTTTTCCAGACGGCCCAAACGGCTTCCGGAGGCGCTTTCGTCACAATCGTCGACTGAATCATCACTAACGTGTATAGCTCAAAGGAGAATATATTGGAAAAAAAATGGTTTCTTTCCTCCTCCTTGCAATCCTACTCTGGAGCGGCGAAAAGACCGTCAGGACGGACGAAGAATGGCGCGTCCTGCTCGGCCGCGAGCGCTACTGCGTCATGCGTAAAAAGGCGACCGAACTGGCTTTCTCCGGAGAATATCTCCATCAGGAACAAGAGGGGACCTACCACTGCGCCGGCTGCAATCTCGCCCTCTTTTCCTCCGCCTCAAAATATGAGGCCGGCAACGGATGGCCGAGCTTTACCGAACCGGTCGTTCAAAAACATGTCTGGATCAAGGAAGACCGAAGCCTCCCCTTCAAGCGCTACGAGGTGCTCTGCCGCGGCTGCGACAGCCATCTCGGACACGTCTTTCGGGATGCCAAGGACCGCCGGCTCCGCTACACGATCAATTCGATCTCCCTACAATTCCTCCCCAATTAAAAGATTTTATTTACATGCGTTTTGACCAGGTATTGCAATTTAAGAACCAAAAGAGGTATAACCTTTGAGGTTTTGCATACGGGATTGAATGACTGAAGCAACAACGACGTCCTTCGGCAAGTGGCGCCAGAGATTTTGGCCCATTCACGCCTATGAACTAAAGAAGATCCTTCCCCTTCTTTTCATGAAATTTTTCATCTCGTTTACCTATCAAATCCTGACTTCCATGAAAGACGCCTTCGTAGTCACGGCAAAAGGGGGCGGGGCCGAGGTGATCCCAATCCTGAAAGGGTGGATCGTCCTCCCCTGCGCCTTGGCGGCAACTCTCCTCTATTCCAAGTTAACGAATATCTTTCACAGGAAAACCCTTTTTTACGGGATCATCCTCTTCTTCCTCTCTTTCGTCCTCCTCTACGGCTTTGTCCTCTACCCCAACCTCGACACCCTCTCCCCCCATGCCTCGGCCGACTGGCTTCAGAGCGTCCTGGGAGAGCAAAACTCCCACTGGGTTGCCATCTACCGCAACTGGATGCAATCGCTCTTTTTCGTCATCGCGGAGCTTTGGGGCGGGGTCGTCATCTTCCTTCTCTTTTGGGGGTTTGTAAACCATATTTGCAACTTCGGGGAAGCCAAACGCTACTACAACCTCTTTATCGCCGGCGGCGATATCGCCCAAATGCTGACAGGACCCGTCGTCTGCTATTACACAGGAAAATTCATCGGCAGCCAGTTCCCCGTCGCCCTGAAGTTCCTCAGCTGCTACGTCCTTGGTTTTTGCGGCTCGATCATGCTCCTTCATTGGTGGCTGACCCGCTACGTCCTCACTGACAAGCGGTTCTATAATCCTGAAAGCCATGGAGTTTCGCATGAGGAAAAGACAAAACTTTCTCTGAAAGACAGCATCAAGTTCATCGTCCGCTCAAAATATCTCCGGTGCATCGCCGTCATCGTGATCGCCTACGGCTTGACGATGAACCTCGCGGAAGTGACCTGGAAGGCAAACCTCGGTCAGGCCTATCCCGATACCGGCTCGTACCAGGGCTTTATGGCCACGATCACCTCCTCGGTCGGCATCTGCTCGTTTTTCATTACCACTCTGTTTAGCGGCATGATCATCCGCACGCTCGGGTGGCATTTTTGCGCCCAGGTGACCCCGATCGTCGTCGGCGCCGGAACCCTGATCTTCCTTGCGCTCTTCCAAAACCCCGATTGGGTCTCCCCTCTCAGCTCTCTTTTCGGCCTCTCCCCGCTCCTCCTGATCGTCCTTTTCGGCGCCTTCCAAAACGTCTCAAGCAAGATCTGCAAATACGCCTTTTTCGATGCGACGAAAGAAATGTCTTATATTCCGCTGGATAAGGAATCGAAGGTAAAAGGTAAGGCTGCGATCGACGTCGTGGGCGCGCGTCTTGGCAAGTCTGGCGCGGCGTGGATCCAAATCATCTTGATCCAGCTTGCCGGA
>DAIDLB010000040.1 GCA_027449725.1 Chlamydiota bacterium | reverse complement strand
CGCCCGCATTCCTTCCCAATCCTTCCGGATTTACGACCCAGAGGGCGGTTTATGCCTGTTTTGGCAGCGCGCTCCAGAACACATGGATTACATGGGGTGCGGAGGATGGCGGGATTTTGAACGGCTATTTTGCGATTTATTCGACGCTGCAGCCTGCGGAGTCGGCTCCCGCATCGACCTGCTTTCAAATCGTGCAGCCGAACAGACCGGTCAGGACCTGTTTTTAGCGGATCTCAAAAATAGACTTAAATGATTTTTCCGGATAAGCTGTCCGCTCTTACTTTTGGAGGGGTATGTTCCGAATCGCACTTTTTGTCTCTTGTATCTCGATCGCCTGCTGCGGGTGGTGCAGCGAAGCTGACGACAAGATCTCCGTCGGCGAGCTGCCAAACGGCTTGACTTATTACATTCGGGAAAATAATTACCCTCCCGAAAGGGCGTCTTTGCGACTTGTCGTCAAGGTGGGATCGGTGCATGAAGCTGAGGATGAAAGAGGCGTCGCCCACTTCATCGAACACCTGAACTTCCGGGGAAGCAGCCATTTCGCCGATGGCGAAATCATCCGGTATTTGGAATCGATTGGAGCGGGATTCGGTCCGGATGCAAATGCCGAAACGTCACTTGCATCTACGACCTATATCCTGGAAGTCCCTCTGGACCAGGAAAGGGCGCTCGATCAGGCCCTTCTCGCGCTCCGAGATTTCGCCGGCAACGCCCTTCTCGCGGACGAAATCATCGAGAAAGAGCGGAACGTCGTTCTCGATGAGATGCACCAAACGCTCTCTTCCGCCGATTATCGTCTTCAGGAAAAGTCTTTCCAAACCTTTTTGCCCGACTCTCCTCTGGCCCGCTCTTTGCCTATTGGGACGCAGGAGGTGATCTCCCGGGTCGAACCGGAGGCTTTGCGCGCATTTTATAAAAAGTGGTATCGCTCTGACAGGATGGCTGTCGTCGCCGTCGGAGATTTCGATGCAAAAGAAGTGCTAGCCCGGATCGAGAGGCTCTTTTCCGATATCCTTCCCTCAGAAGATCTTCCTCCGGAGCCTCTTTTAGGAGAGATTTCGGAAGAAGACCCAAAAATCCTTATCCACTTCGATCCCGATTTACCCTTTACGCGGATTGTTTTAAGCGCATTTTTTCCTACGCCGGAGCGAAAGGGGGATCCAAAAGAAGCTCTAAAAGAGGAGATCCTCTCCTACCTTGCCCATACCTATTTTCAAAACCGCATTGCCGAACTTGAGGAAAGCGGCCTCTCTCTGGGCGCCCTCGCTTATGAAGGGGAATTTCTTCTTCCGGGGCTTTCTGCCTGCCAAGCTCTGTCGGTCCTGCTCGGCGATTCGGTCGAAGACGGGATGCGGGAATTTCAACAGCTCCTTGCATCGATAGGAAATGAGGGGATGGCAAGTGAAGATCTGGAACTCGCCAGAGACTCTATCCTTGAGGAGATCCGGGGACAGCAGCTGAACCTGGAATATACTCCCCATCACGAGTACGCGGAAACATGCATCGACCACTTTCTGGAACAAAAGCCTCTCCTTTCCTTGGAATGGGAGATGCTGGAGGGAGAGGGGATCGCCTGCGATCTAACGCTTGATGAGTGCAACGACTATTTAGCGAAGCTCCATATCGGCAAAAGCGCTCACGTACTCTTTGCCACTTCCGATCCGGAACTTTACGAATCGATTTCCGAAGATGATCTGGCTGAAGTGTTTCTCTCGGAGCCCTCGGTGAATAGCAGAGAAGCTTCCGGGAAAAGGCATTCCTTTTCTTACTTGGAACCAACGGGCGAAGGGATACTTGCGGAAGTGCAAACCCAAGGCCCCGTCTCCCAATGGACGCTCGGCAACCGAATGGATGTTTTTCTAAAGGCCACCGATTTGGAGCACGACCGGGTCACTCTCGTCCTCCAATCGGACAAAGGCCTTGCCCACGTATCGGAAAGTGATTTCGATTCAGCCGCCATGCTGGCCGATTATCTGTGGGATTCAGGGCTCAATGGCCTCAACGCATCGGAATTCGAATCCTATCTGGATAGTCTCGGGATGAGGTGCAGTCTTTCGATTTCTCTCAATCAGAGCGCCCTTGAGATTTCAACGCCGAAAGATCATCTGGAAACGGCATTTCAAATCGTCCACGATCTTTTTTATCCCCTCTCTTTCGATCGCTCGAAATGGCCTCTTCTCGTCGGGCAAATGAAAGAGGTGCAAAAACAAATGAAAAATATCCCCTTCGGGGCGTTTTACTTCGATTCGATCAAGATCAATACCCAAGACAATTATTTATTCAGGCAGGTCGACCTTAGCGCGATCGACCCGGAAAAAACCGAATCGCTCGCTCCATTTTTTTTCGGCACTCCCCAGGATTTTACAACGATCCTCGTAGGAGACTTTGACGAGAAAGAGGTCGAGAGGTTGGTGAAACGGTATCTCGCTTCCCTTCCTGAATTGGAAAAAGAGGCGGTAAGCCGCCCCCAAGTTTCCTGCCTGTTTCCCATGGAGACAATCGAAAAAGACTTCGCTTGCGGCAATCAAACCTATGAACGGGTGATGATCACCGTTCCCTTTGAAATGGAAGGACCCTTTTCGCATGTTCGGGCGGCGTGCAAGCTGATGACCCAACGGCTGATTGAGAAGCTTCGATGGCAAGCGGGGGGAACCTATGGCGTAAGCGTTCAGACTATTCGTCCATTTTCCCCATTTTACGACAATGCAACCGTTCAGATCTCTTTCACTTGCCAGCAGGGGGTGCGGGCTTCTTTAATCCAAACCGTGTTTGAAGAAATCGAAAAGGGAATGACCGAACTGGCCACGAACGAAGAAATAGGAACCTTACAAGAGCTTCTTCTGAAAGAAAATCAGACAGAAAGCCTTTCGAACGACTATTGGATTGCGAGAATTTCCAACCGTATCCAACAGGGCCTTGCTTTGGACTCCATCGGCAATGATGAAATGGAAATCAGAAGGATCGATGCCGCGAAGATCAGGGACGTGATGGAGGCTTTGTTTGTAAGTCCCTATCACTCTGTTTTGACCCACGTGCCGGGTTGCAATAAATGATTTGCAAAAATTGAGGATGGTTCGGCAAAACAGAGCAGTAAAGAATCATTCAAGGGGTGGTGTTATGTTTAAGAAAATTCTCCTGGCCGGTGTGGCTGCGAGTTCTTTTTCTAAAGCCGAACCGGCGCTTTCCCCTTGTTGTTCCGAAGCGACTCGCTGCAGCGATTCGCTGTTTGTGGAGGCTGACATCCTGGCTTGGGTGGCCAAGCAGGAGGGCAACGACTACGCAACAACCGGCAACGGGATCACAGTCCCGGGAACCACTGACCCAAATACCGGTCTCGTTCCCGGGCCGATCAGCTCCGGAAAAGTCTATGCGCCAAATCCAAAAGCCGCGCCGGGCTTTAAAGCGGGCCTCGGGGTCAACCTCGTCCATGGCAACTGGGATCTTTTCGGAGAATACACCTATCTTTTCAACAAGTCGGACGGCTCTGTCTCTTCAACCGATTTGAATACGGGCATCTTGCCTGTCTATAGCTATACGCCCCACAACTCAATCCTCAGCACGGCGATTTACTTCGCTACGGCGGGCGGCACCGGTTTTGTTTCGAGAGCGAGTTCCTATTGGTCTTTGCACTATAACAACATCAATCTCGAATTGAGAAAAGAGACGAATCTCTCTCCGACCCCACTTTGGCCTGCAAGGGTCCTGGCAGCGGCAAAAATTCAACGCGCTCTACATTGTCTCTTCGACGACAGCTCCTGCCACTATCAACGGAAACAATAAAGTCATCTCGAAGCAGAGTTTCTGGGGTATCGGCCCTCGGGCCGGCCTCGACGGCGTATGGCAGTTCTGCAACCACTTCGCCGCTTATTGCAATTCAGCTGTATCCGCTCTTTGGGGACAATTTAAAAACGAGGGAAAATCGGTTGACACGAACCTTGCCGTAGGATATTCCGACGTGCTGATCGGCGATACGTATAATTATGTCCATACGATCAACCCCGTCCTTCAGCTCGAGGTGGGATTGGAAACTGAGTGGGATTTTTGCAAGACCCGACGTTTTGTCTTCCAAGCAGGCTGGGAGGAGCAGTTCTGGTTTTTCCAAAATCAGCGAAGCACTTCGATTGCGAATACCTCGCTCATCCTGCAGGGCTTTACAGCAAGGTTCCGGTTTGATTATTGAAAAGGTTTTTCGTTGCATCGTTCCGCGTCAAGCTCAACGACTGCATTAAAGACTCTGTCGTTTGTCCAGCATAACTGCAGGCTGACAGATCCATTCCGGGAGTGTCTACGAGGGTTTGAAGCTCTTCGAGGATTTCATCATAGTCCGGCCGGGAAGAGAGGGGATGGCCGAACCAATGCAAGTCCTGCAGCTGTTCCAAAAACAAGATCAAAAGCGTCTCGCCTCCTGCGCTCTTTGCAGCCGGATCTGCACCTAACGCAAGCAAAATTTCATAGATTTTCGATTTTTGTCGGATGTCGTCAAAGTTTCGGGGGTTCATGCAGAATGCTTTCATCAGCGGCGTAAAACTAAGGTCCCGTTCATGACTTGTAAAAACGGGTGTTGATAAAGAGCCGGGTTCATCGATTGTCTCTCCCCAAGGAATGGACTTGAGAAAGGGAAGTATTTCGCTTTCTCTATTCCAAAAGGAACTTAAGAGCTTCGATAGGGCGCCATATCCAAGTCGAGGTCTGGCTCCAAGGAGAGCGAGACGCTCGGCTGTTTTCAAATCTCCAATGGCGAGGGCTGCGTGCAGCGGTCCTCCGAGATCGTCCTCCAAATGGATATCCGCTCCTTTTTCCAGCAAATATTCGAGCACTCTTTCCTTTTTAAAGAGGATCGCTACCGAGAGGAGAGAAAGCCTCTTGCCGGAGATTTCATAGAGTTCGCGAACCTCCTCGGGCAATACGGTTACTTTGTTTCCGGAGACTTCATAAAGATCGTTGAGGAGGCTCGGGTCTTTGCTGAGCAGGCTGTGTAATTCAAAAAGCGCATCTAGACGTGCGGCGACCATCGGATTTTTCGCCTCGATGTGAGAGAGTCCCACATGATTGACTCGGATCGCCATTCCCAGTGTTTTAT
>DAIDLB010000039.1 GCA_027449725.1 Chlamydiota bacterium | reverse complement strand
TGCATATGAACATTCATTAAGCGGTTGGCTAAAATTGAGCAATGTGTGGAGTGGGATTGCTCCGGTGAAGTATGATCTTAAAGCATTTTCTTGTAGCGACGGCACTCTGCTAATTGCTGACATAGATGTCTCTCTCTTTTTTTTTAATTTTTATTTTATTATGAGCTGGTCAGGGCTGTATTTCAAGTTTAAGTATTTTTTATTAAAACAAGTATAGGTGAGCTAAAATTTAATTGACGACTTTATGAGACAACACTACAGCAGCTTAATCCATTGGACGACAAAGATCACGACGGAGAAAGCTCCTGCCAGAACGAGGGCGGTCTTGCCTCCGGCTACCTGGTATTCGGTTTCAAACCGTTTTCGGTAGCGGCCGATCCAGACCATCGCCACGGGGATGATTCCGGAGAGGAGGGCGTCGCCAAAGCCGCCGCTGACGTCGAGGAATCCAAGGAGCGCTTTTTCGAAATGCATTGCGAGGAAGAGGCACGGGAGGATCGAGATCAGGATAATGGCGTTACGGCTTGGGTATCTTCCGACGCCCTGGAAGATGTCGCGGACAAAGTCGAAGAGCGCGATCGAGAGTCCCATATAGGAGGTTGCTAAGGCCAAGAGGGCGAAGAGGTCGATCATGACGTAGAGAAGCCCCTCTGTGAAATGGACCCTGAACGGCTCTACGATCAGGGCGTTATTGATAAACGCCATGTGGAGGCCGTTTGCTCCTTCATAGGGGATCAGGCCGTGGATGACGAGGAGCCAGAGGGTATAGACGGCAAATGGGATCGAGGTGCCGATCAGGAGCGCTTTTCGAAGCTTGGCCGCGTCGTAGCGGAGGTAAGAGCAGAGCGAGGGGACGATCATCTGGTGGCTGAACGCAGCGAAGATCAGCGGGTAGGAAAAGAGGCCGGCCACCCAAGCGGGGCGGAAGGCCAGGTAGTCCGGGTGGAGCTGCGAGATGCCCATAAAGGTCAGGTAGCAGAAGATTGCTCCCATCAAGAGGACAAGCCAATTATTGACCTTGCCGATGAAGAGGAGGCCGAACGAGACGAGTCCTCCAAAGAGCAGGGTAAAGAGGATGCAGCAGGTGTTGTAGCCAACCGTGAGGCCGACCAGGCTTAAAAAGTGACCGAAGAGCTGGGCTCCGCCCGATGTATAGGCGACGAGCGAGGTGGTATTCATGAAGAGATAGACGGCCAAGCTCAGGATTCTCCCCGGAGTGCCAAGGAGGATTTGCGCCAGAGAAGAGAAGTGGGTTTGGCTTTTGATCCAGAGGGTCGCTTCGACGAGGAGGAGGCCCGTGAAGGTCATAAACACCCAGCTGGAGGCGAGAATGAGGAGGGACATCAAAAAACCGGCGTCCGCTGTCTGGATCGGCATGGCGAGCATGCCCCCTCCGATGCAGGTTCCGGAGACCAGCATAGCCCCTTTCCAGACAGAAAGGCCGGACGCTTCCGCGTCCCTTACAATTGTTGTCGACATGGTTCCTCAAAGAATTGGGTAAAGTGTACCAAGGAGCTGAATTGCAATTCCAATGGTTTTATTTGCAAAAAAAATTATATCTTGGACAAGCGGTTCATGAGGAGCGCGTCGGCGAGAACGAGCGCGAGCATTGACTCGACTATGGGTACGGCGCGGATGGCGACGCATGGATCGTGGCGCGATCCGGGCGGGAGCCTGAACGTGGCTGCCTTACCCGTCGTAGAGACGGTTTTTTGGGGTTTTTCGATGCTCGATGTCGGCTTGAAGGCCACACGGAAATAGAGCGGCGCCCCTGTTGAGATGCCGCCGAGTGTTCCTCCGGCGAGGTTGCCGGCGGTATGAATCGTCCCTTTCCGGTCCGTTTCAAAAGTATCGTTGTGCTCCGACCCCCTCATCCGGGCGGCGGCAAAGCCGGAGCCGATCTCAAAGCCCTTTGTCGCCGGAAGCGAGAGCATCGCATAGGCGAGGTTCGCCTCGAGTTTTTGATAGACCGGATCGCCGAGGCCCGCGGGTAGCCCCACCGCCGCCCCCTGCAAAATGCCTCCGAGCGAATCGCCCTCTTTTTTGGCCGCCTCGATTGCCGCCATCATCTTTTTCGCCGCCTTTTCATCGGGGCAGAAGATCGGGTTGGCCAGTGTTTTTTTTCTTAAGGCCGCAAGATTTTTGAGGATGGGAGGGGGCATGGCGATGCCGCCGATTTCCGAGACGAAAGCGCAGGTATGGACGCCGAAGTGGGCTAAAAACTTCTTTGCGATTGCGCCGGCGGCGACGCGCGCGGCCGTCTCTCTGGCAGACGATCTTCCGCCGCCGCGGTAGTCGAAGATGCCGTATTTTTGGAGATAGGTGTAGTTGGCGTGGCCCGGGCGGAGGAGATCCTTGATCGGCTCATATTTGGAGGAATCGGCGTCGCGGTTCCGGATGAGAAGAGCGATCGGAGCGCCGGTTGTTTTCCCCTCAAAGACCCCCGAAAGAATTTCAGTCTCATCCTTCTCTCCCCGAGGGGAGGTGTAGGGGCTCTTGCCCGCTTGGCGGAGCGAAAGCTCGGCCTGGATCTCTTCTGTCGAGATGGGGAGGCCGGCGGGGCAGCCGTCGATCACGACGCCGATCGCGGGCCCATGCGATTCTCCGAACGTCGTGATTCGAAAGAGAGATCCGAAGGAATTGCTCGGCATAAAAGTCCTCGTCCCTCAACGATAGCGGATGGGGGCTCTTTTCGAAAGCCGAAATTCGCTTCATTTTTGTGTTGAAATGCATATAGTCAATTTTAAATGGAACATTACCTGAAATTTTGGGGTACGCGCGGCTCTTGTCCTGTCAGCGGGCCCCAGTATAGCCATTTTGGCGGCAATACTTCCTGTCTGGAGGTCCGCTACGGCGAAGATCTCGCCATCATCGACGCGGGCACCGGCATTTTACCCCTCGGCAATCAGCTAATGGAGGAAGGGGTACGAAGAATCCATCTTTTTTTCAGCCACATGCATTGGGACCATCTCATCGGCTTTCCCTTTTTCAAACCGCTCTATTGCCCCGATGTGGAGATCCGGATCCATGCGCCGCAAGGGAAGGGCCGCTCCCCGAAAGAGCTCTTCGAACAGCTTTTTGCCGAAGAGTTTTTTCCGGTGAAACTTGCCGATCTGCCCGCCAGGATTTCCTTCCATCCGATGGAGACTGTTCGGGTCGGCAATCTTACGGTCGAGTGCCATTTGGCCCATCATGTGTATACGACCTATTGCTTCAAAATAACGACACCGCGAGAGACGATCGGTTATGCGTCGGATAATGAAGTGGAGGCGCATTCCAGGGGAGGACTGGTCGGTTTTTTCCGGGAAAGCGATCTCCTCATCCATGAGATGCAGTACACTGAAGAAGAGCATCTGGGACGAAGAGGCTGGGGCCATTCGTCAGCAAAAGAGGTTATGCCTTTCATCGCGGAGATAGGACCCAAGCGCTGGATCGTCACACACCACGATCCCTGTCATACCGACGCCGATTTGAGGCGGCTCTCTGAAGAAACAAGACTAAAAACCCGCTGCCCGGTCGAATGGATTTATGATGGGGCTGTGATCGAGTTAAAAGGCTGAAGATGGAAAAAGAGACCCGGCGCATCACGATGCGCATCAATATCCTCTCGATCTTCATGGCCCTGATCATTGCCTCGTTTACCGCCGTTCTCCTTTTTTTAGGGGCGAAAAATAGCGAGGTCGTCACGGAGATCTCGAGCGAGGTGATGGCGCACGTCCAGGAAGACACGAACGAAGAATTGAAGAACCTTTTCGAATCGACCGAGCGGATCGATCTAACGATTGCAACCCTCTACCGTTCGTTGGACGAAATCGATCCGCAAAATGAACAGATGCGCTCGATGATGCTCTCCGTTGTAAAAAACTATCCGAACGTCGCCTTTCTCTACATCGGCACCGAAAAGGGTGATATTTTTACGGCAGGGGACCTCTCTTTTTCCGACCAGAAAACTTTTTTCTCCAAGCCAGATACTGCACTGCCAAAGAATGCAGCCTACTATTGGCAATCGATTTTGCTTTCCAGGGGAGAGCCGACGGAGACGACGAGCTATCTCGACGAAGATTTCAACGTTCTTGCTTCCGAATCGTTTGTGCAGGCCCGCTACGATGCGCGCACGCGTCCCTGGTATGTGGGGGCGAAACAGGCAAAGGGGCTTTTTTGGACACCCGTATACCGCTTTTTTGAAAGCAGCGCATCCGGGATTACCCTTGCAGAGCCCCTGTTCGATTCAACAGGGACTATCTTTGGCGTAACCGGCATCGATCTCTCCTTTGATGTGTTGTCCGCTTTTTTGGCGAAACAAACGGTTGGAAAAACCGGAAAAATTTTCATCCTGGACTCTAAAGGGGATTTGATCGTCCCTGAAAGGAAGCCGCAGTATTTCTCGACCATTCCTCCGGAGGCAGCTGCCGCCGCTTTCAAGAGCTACCAAGGCAGCAAGGAGCAGAGCTTCGAATTTGAGTGGCAGAAGATCCGCTATCTCTGCAACGTGGAGCCGTTTCCCCTCAAAAACGGAGACGATTGGCTCATCGCCGTCCTCGTTCCTCATAGCGACTTTTTTGCCAAACTGGAAGAGACGCAAAAAAGTGCGGTCCTCATCGTGCTGCTTATTTTGGGACTTGCAAGTCTCGGAGTTGTGCTTCTCTCTTCGAGGCTATCCAGGCCGATCGTTCTTTTGGCCAAAGAAGTCGATAAAGTGCGCCATCTCGATTTTTCCGATGAAGTCAGGGTGCATTCCAGGGTCAAAGAGATCTATCTAATGGATTTGGCGATCGCGCAGATGCGCTCGGCGGTCCGATCGTTCACCCGCTATGTGCCGAAGGAAATCGTCCAAGCTCTTTTCTCCCAAAACCGGGAGATTCAGCTTGGCGGAGACAAGAAGGAGGTGACGGTTCTCTTCTCCGATATCGAGGGGTTTACAACGATCACAGAAGCGCAGCCGACCGAAGCCTTAATGGCCCTTTTGGCAGAATATTTCGACGGGATGTCCAAGATCATTCTCGAAGCCGGAGGGACGATCGACAAGTACATTGGAGATAGCATCATGGCGTTTTGGGGTGCGCCGAACCCATGCCAAACCCAAGCGGCCGCCTGTGCCGAGACGGCGCTCCGGTGCCATGCGTTTGTCCAGGAGTTCAACCGGCGCTGCCTCGAGAAAAACCTTCCGGTCTTTAAGACCCGCTTCGGGATCAACTCGGGCGTCGCTATCGTCGGCAATATCGGAACCCCGGAGCGGATGAACTACACCCTCATCGGCGATATGGTCAACGCGGCGTCGCGCATCCAGGTCAAAAATAAAGACTACGGCACCTCGATCCTCCTCGGCGAAGCGACGCAAAAACAATTGGGCGATAGATTTGCCACACGGCTGGTCGATTGCGTCGAGGTCAAAGGAAAAAGAGAAA
This sequence comes from Chlamydiota bacterium, assembly GCA_027449725.1. GTDB lineage: Bacteria > Chlamydiota > Chlamydiia > Chlamydiales > SM23-39 > JAKBAE01. The sequence goes on along the minus strand of DAIDLB010000039.1, from coordinate 2,416 downwards.
AAATCTCCCTCTATGAGCTAATGGGGATGAGATGAAAGAAAAACTCCGTTTACAGGAAATTGATCCCCATCTCGGCACTCCCTGGGTCAAGTGGGGTCCCTACCTCGCGGAGCGGGCGTGGGGGACGGTGCGCGAAGACTATAGCGAAAATGGGGATGCCTGGAGCTACTTTCCCTTTGAAGAGTCCCACAGGAAGGCCTATCGATGGGGAGAGGATGGGATCGCCGGCTGGTGCGACCGCTATCAGGTGCTCGCCTTTGCTCCCGCCTTTTGGAACGAAGCCGATCCGATTATCAAAGAGCGCTTTTTCGGCCTGAACGGCCACGAAGGCAACCACGGCGAAGACGTCAAAGAACTCTATTATTATCTCGACGGCACCCCGACCCACTCTTACATGAAATGCCTCTACAAATACCCGCAGGCGCCTTTTCCGTACGAGCTCTTGAAGGAAAAAAACCGCTCTATCGGCACGGACGCTCCCGAATATGAGCTGGCCGATACCGGTGTTTTCGACAGCAATGCCCATTTCGACATTTCGATCGAATACGCGAAGGCGGATGCGGAAGATACCTGCATCCGGATCACGGCAGTCAATCGAGGCGATAAGGCGGCCCCTTTGCATCTCCTCGGACAACTTTGGTTTCGAAAGCAATGGTCCTGGGGAGAAAAAGAGGAGGCGGAGCCTGTCATTGCGAAAAAGGGCCCCTTCCTGGTTGCCGACGATGCGGCGATCCCGACTCCTCCCAGCCTGCCGTTCGAATATCATTTGGGCGAGAGGTTCTTTTATGCGAGTCCGGGAGGCGAAGCCCTTTTCGCCCAAAACGAGACCGGTTTGAAAGACGCTTTCCATCGCTTCCTGATCCACAAAGACGCTTCAGCCCTTGCCAATGGATCGGGGACGAAGGCGTGTTACCACTACCGCTTTGAGGTTTTGCCGAAAGAAGAAGCGGTTGTTTATTTCCGCCTTTCTCCAAATCTTTTGAAAGACCCGATGCGCGGAATTGCCGAGGTGTTTGCGGAGCGGGTCCGGGAGGCAGACGAATTCTATGCGTCCATCCACCCGAAAGAGGCCGATGCCGAAGAAAGGAACATCCAGAGGCAGGCGCTCGCGGGGATGCTTTGGAGCAAGCAGTTCTATTTCTTCGACGTTGAAAAATGGTTGAAGGGGGACGACCCGGCCCACCCTCCTCCCGAATCGCGCTACCGGATCCGAAATGTCCACTGGCAGCACCTCAACTCGATGCGGATCCTCTCCGTGCCTGACAAGTGGGAATATCCGTGGTTTGCCGCCTGGGACCTGGCCTTTCACTGTCTGACCTATGCGCTGGTCGATATCCGCTTTGCCAAAGAGCAGCTCTGGCTTCTCCTTTTCGAGCAGTTTCAGCATCCGAACGGGGCGATCCCGGCCTATGAGTGGAATTTTTCCGATTTGAACCCTCCGGTGCAGGGATGGGTTCTCCTCCGGCTTTATGAGATGGAAGGGAAGAAGGACCGCTCCTTTTTGGAGAGCTGCTTTTTTAAGCTGATGCTCAACTTTTCCTTCTGGGTCAACCAGGTCGACAGCTCGGGGTGCAATGTCTTCGAAGGGGGCTTTTTGGGGCTCGACAACGTGGCGATCCTCGACCGTTCGGAAGCTGCGCTCGACAATGCGCTTGTCAAGCAGTCGGACGGCACCGGCTGGATGGCGATGTTTTCTCTCAACATGATGCGGATCGCGCTCGAGCTGGCCAAAGAAAATCGCGCTTACGAGTCGATTGCGACGAAGTTTTTTCAGCACTTCGTCCATATCGGCGCTGCAATGAAGACGAGGGGCAATAAGCAATATTCCCTGTGGGATGAGGAAGACGGTTTTTTCTACGACGCTCTTGTCTATGACGATGGCCATTTTGCCCCCCTCAGGGTCCGCTCGCTCGTCGGTCTGATCCCCCTCTTTGCCGTAGACCGGATCGGGAAGGACGATTTGGGCCACACGCCCGAGTTCAAAGCGCATCTCCTCTGGTTCATGGAAAACCGCTCTCTTCTCACGGCTGAATGTGTTCTGGAAGATGAGAATTCCTATTTTCTGTCCCTCGTCAGCCAAAACCAGCTCACCCGAATTCTCGCCTATCTCACCAACCCCGAAGAATTCCTCTCGCCTTACGGCATCCGGAGCCTCTCTAAAATCCACGAAGCGCATCCGGTCCAGTTCAAAGAGTCGCAAATCCGGTACGAGCCGGGCGTTTCCCAATACAAGATCAAGGGGGGCAACTCGAATTGGCGGGGGCCGATCTGGTTTCCGACGAATTACCTGCTCATCGAATCGCTAAAGAAGTTCGGCGCCTTTTTCCCCGAAATGCAGACGCCTCTCGGCGCGCTTCCCGATGTAGCGGACGACGTGTCCAAAAGGCTTCTCACGCTCTTCCGGGGAAAAAACCCT
>DAIDLB010000038.1 GCA_027449725.1 Chlamydiota bacterium | reverse complement strand
TTTTCATTTGCAGATCTCGGTTTTCAGAAGGATAAAATTGATTGAGAGGCGTGCCAATCACCCCGATTGTAACTCCACCCAACTCAATCGCAGTTCGATGAGCTGCCGAATCAATGCCTTTTGCCAATCCTGAAATAATTGCGAAGTTATCTTGGATCAGTTGTTTTACCAGATATTTTGTTCTTTCGATTCCTTCTTGAGTTGGATTACGAGTCCCTACAACTGCAACAGAAGGAAGATAAGCCAATTCCCAGTTCCCTTGATAATAAAATATCCTAAGAGGATGCCGAGCATCTTTGAGGCGATCCGGAAACATGCCATCACCATCGATTCTCACGCCCACATGGAGCAGGGCTTTGAGAATTGGCAGCAACCGGTCTTTATATTGTTCTAATAAACACGGGTCGATATGGGCAGATGCAAGATGTTGCGGATAATCCGCAAGCTGCAGCGCAATAGCACGAAATGAAGCGTTTGGACGATCCCACAAGGCCTCATAGGCCGCCACTTCTTCCAGGAGAGAGAGAACGGAATATTCAGGCATATCATTGACTCAAGTCTCAAGCATACTCTAGCGCATATTTCCTGACGAGCTGCCCGATCACTATTTTTGGCTATTGGCCACATTCTGGAGAATGCCAAGAAACAAGATCAACGAATCGGCGTCGACAGGCTTCTGTTCGACCTGCCTATTCTTCAGAGGCGCGCCGACCTGGAAATGCTTTCGCGGCTGCTTGCGGGGAGGTGGAGCTTGGTGAGACCTAGCATATCTGGATTGAGAAGCCGAGAAGTTCACACTCATGGGGCACATTAAATTTCTATTAAGAATGATAGCGATTTTCCGCGATTTAGAACAAGAAGGTTTTCATAGCTCCGGGATCACGGTCAGGGACGGATGGACGCGGGCGCGCAAGATCTTCTGGATCGCAGATAAGGTCGATCCTGTGGAGGCGTGGCAGGTAGTGCAGGCGCCCTCGTATGAGATCCTCACCTCGCCATTATCCCGAATGCCGAGGACCTTAACGCCGCCGGCATCGAGCTCGATGTAAGGACGGATCTCATGGTCAATCACCTGGTCGAGGATGGAGAGTTTTTTTTCTTCCGGGAATTCATCCCATCCGGGAAGCCCTCCCGGGATTTCACCGAAATCCTCTTCGATCGGCGTCTCTTCATAGACGGCGGCAAAGGGAATGTCCAGGCATTGCTGTACCGCCAAATCGATCGCCTCGATGACGCGGTTGAAGTGGGCTGCCCACTCAGCAGGAATCGCCCGCTCCTCTTTCGTCTCGCGAAGGTGCCTCTCTAAAAGATCCGCCGAAAAGCGGGATGCCTGGTCGTAGCTTTTGCGGAGCGCCATCTCGGAGGCCGCGTCGCAGGCGGCGATGAGGCCGATCGGCCCGAGCGCCTGGAATTTGGCGTCGGCGATGATCCCGTCCGTCTCATCGACGAGCCAATAAAGGCAAAGCTCCTTGCCCACGTTGCCGGTGGCAAGCCGCATCCCGCGCTCCGCCGCATCCGCTTCGGTAAAAAAACCGGCGTAGCGCGGCCGGTCCAGCCTTTCGCGCAGTTTTTTTCCAAACCTCTCCCAGACGGGCAATCGCAGATAATCCACTATAACCCCCCTGAAAGAGATTGTAAGAACCGGACAGCCTCTCCGATCTTGGCGATGGCGAAATCGATCTCCCCTTCCGTCGTGTAGCGGCTTAAACAAAAGCTGACAGCGCCCGCATCTTCCTCGCCGCAGGCAAGGAGAAGCCGATGGAGATGCTGATGATAGACGCCGCCAATCGTCGCATAGACCTTTTTGCGGTGAAGGGCATAAAGGAGCGCTTCCGCATGAACGCCGGCGAATGTGAAAAGAGAGACGTTTGGCAGGCGGAGCGAATCGGCAAAAAGCACTTTCGCTCCAGGAACCTCTTCCAAAATCCCTTCTTCAAAGCGGCTCCTAAGACGCGCCGTTTCCAGGCCCATGAGGTCCATAGAGAGCACTGCCTGCTGCGCCGCCGCGCTCAAAGCCGCAAGCGACGGGACGTCAACGCTTGAACCCAAAGAAGGGAACGGAACCGACGACTTCGCAAAAAGAGCGCCCGAACTTTTAAGTCCATGCATCCGGTCTCCCGCAAATGTCAGGTAGTCTCCCGCGATCTCCAGCGGCAGCTTGCCGGCGGCATACGTCGCATCGACATGGAAGAGGACGCCCCGTTTGCGGCAGATCCCGGCAATCTCTTCAATCGGCTGGATCACGCCGGTCAGCCCCTGGGCAAAGCTGACGCTGACAAGGGCCGTCCTCGGATCGATCGCCTCTTCAAGTTCTTTGAGATCGACGCGCCCGTCTTCCCTAGCAGGGATGATTTGGGCGTGGCAGCCCAATTCCTCAAGCCTTTTCAGGCCGTGGAGAAGCGGTGCGTCTTCCAGAGAGCTCGCGATGTAGCGGGTCTTCCCCTCTTTTCGCGACGCTTCGAGATAGAGATGGTCGAGAAGCTTTTGGATTGCATCGGCGCCCGAAGAGGCGAAGTAAAAGCGGTCTTCCGGCTTGGCCCTGACAAAATCATAGAGCGCCTCCACCTTGCCGCTGAGCGCATGGGCCTGCTCGATCCCCTTTTGATGAGGCGAGAAAAAAGCGCCCCACTCGTCTTCGAGATAGGGCTTCATCCGCTCGAGAGCGCTCGAACACGGCTTGGCCGCCGAATGGTTGTCAAGATAGGCGTGCATGCCTGTCGCCTTCGAATTCATATACGATCGATTGGCCGGTCGCCAGTTCGAGCTTCAAAACCTCTTCTTTCGAAAGATGATCGAGGTGCATGACGATCGAGCGGAGCGAATTGCCGTGGGCGCAGACAAAGACGTTTTTGCCGGAGCGAAGATGGGGGAGAATGGTTCCCTTGAAATAGGGCAGGGTTCTCTCTGCCGTCATCGCCAAGCTCTCTCCTTCGGGCGGCGCGGTGTCGAAGCTCCGGCGCCAAATCTGAACCTGCTCGGCGCCAAATTTTTCCGCCATCTCCGCCTTGTTTTTCCCCTGCAGATGCCCATACATCCGCTCGTTGAGCTCCCAAGCCATGTGAACAGGAACAGTCTCTTCCAGCGTCCGGGGGCTGTGGATTTCGCTCCATTTCTGCCCGGGGTGCTGAAACACCGGAATCTTGCCGCTCTCGTGCTGCAAGAGAGCCAGAGCAAGGGTCATATGGGAGCGGACCAGCGTCGAGGTAAAAACAAGGTCGATCGGAAGGGCTGCAATCTTTTTGCCCCCCGCAATCGACTCTTCTACCCCTTCCGCGCTTAAGGGGATATCGACCCAGCCAGTAAAGAGATTTTTTTTGTTCCACGCCGACTGGCCGTGGCG
>DAIDLB010000037.1 GCA_027449725.1 Chlamydiota bacterium | reverse complement strand
CCCGCCTTAGAGCAAGGCCTCCGCCGTCTCCGGTTTAGCCCCCCCTACCCCCGTGAACGCGTACGCTAAAAGCAGCAAAGTCGAGATAGACGAATTGACCGCTTGTCCGATCAAGTTCATACAACGAACCAACGGATGAATGCGATTCTTGAGCGCATCAACACTTTACAAGCAAATTCTGAACACGAAATGGAGTTTCTAACAAGAATCAATCAAGCCTATGATCAGATCAGAAGGGATTTTGGGGATTTATTGATCGAAATTGAGTTTTTAACCCCCGCGAATCGACCCTCGCTCTCGAAATCAGAAGCCCAGGATTTGAGCAGAAAAGCAGAAGCTCTCGAAAACCAGCTTTTTGATCATATGGCGTTGATCCAAGGATTAGAGGCCCAAATTCCGGCGGGGGCAATAGAGGTTACGCAATAATGCCATTCACGATGCAGGCAAAAATTTTGCCGAAAGAGCGTAGCGTTTCATCCAACATTGAAACTGGGAAAATAGCTCGGACATGCCATTGCCGAGAGGCGTGCCGGGATGGCTTTTTTGCAGCTCCTCTTCGTAGAGGGCCAGTTCGCGGCTAAGAGCCTCTCTTTCTTGCCAAAGGGCGGAGTCGGCCAGCGCCCAGGAGATCCATCCGCTGCCAACCTGCTCGTCGATTTCTTTGATTCGAAGGATTTTTTTTTCAAGCAGGTTTGAAAATTGAGAACAGTCGCTCACGCCTTCAGCGTAGAGTCGGTTGGCAATCCAAAAGGGCTGGTTGGACTGCCAGAATTGTCTGATTTTGTCTGCGGTGCGTTTAAGCGCTTTCGATGATTCTTTTTCCAGAAGGGCAAGGGTAAAGGAATTGAACAGCTTTTCTTTCTTTGCTTGGGGAAGAAGGGTCGAGAGTTCCTGATTTGCCTCATGAATCATATATTGCTGCAGGCAGCAAGAGAGGTCTTCAGGTAAAAGCGATTCCATGTACGTCGCAATGCACTCGAATGTGCAGTTTCTCCAGCCTTGCAGCTCATGTTTTTCTCCAATCTCCGGCTCCGCGCCGTGCTTGTTTGTAAAATGATCCCTAAACAGTTCGAAAACCTTTTGCATCGAATGATCGGAAGAAGCGATTGTTTCAAAAGAGAGGAGATCGATCCAAAAATCCTGGTCCAGGATAGCCTCTTTGGGAACCAGATAGGAGACTTTTCCAACCTTTCCGGTAAAAAGAATGCCTAACAGGCCAAAGAACCCCTGTTCGAGTTCAGCGCCGGCGCCTGTATTGCATACGGTAAACCGATAGTTGTTTTCATCGATGCGGAGGATCTCGTAGAGAACGGCATGGCCGCTTTTTTCGGACCGGTATCCCCCCGGCAGGAGCAGCCGCGAACCGACTTCCAGCGCGTCGATATGTTCTTCGGTCTCGTAAGAGAGATCAGCTTCCCTCTCTTTAGGAAAAGAATTTATGCCGATACCTAAAAGGTCCATTTGAAGAGTTTGCTCAAAAGCGATCTTTGCAGCAACCTGCATCAGTCCAAGGGCGTTTTCCAGGATGTCGATTTGCTGCTCGGTCATATCCGCTTTGAAGCGGGTTAAAAAGTCTTCGATGCTTTTGACGTACCGGTGCAAGACGTTCGAAAACGGCGCGCCATTGATTTTCGAATCAAGGTTGGCAAGATTTTTGTTGGAGCCGCGAAGGACGCGGAACGCGCATTCTCTGATTCTATGCATTGCAGAGCACTGATCGTCTTTCAATATTCTGGACACATAGCCATTGTTGAGAGAAAACTTGCATTCGCCAAAATACGATCTCGCCGAGCGTTTGAGGGACAGCCCTAAACGAGAGATCATCGACCGGAGCAGTATTTGCTCCTCCGTTTCCCAAAAGTGAAAATAATTGGCGATTCGGACGTGCCAGGGGAGCAAAGCGCTGATTCTGCCGGCTACGGCTTGCAGCAATTTTGAAAGATTTCCGAGAACCTCGGCCTTTCCCCGGAGGCTCCGCTCCTCCTTTTCAAAGCGCGGCAATACCAAATCAATCTGTTCGGAGATTTTTTTAAGATAGGGAGGAGTCGGGGCATCAACAAATGAATTTATCTCATGCGTGATTAGCTTTAATTCATTTCTCGAGATCATCTGCTACCACTTTGGAGCATAATTGCCGTTGTTGTTCAAATATTCTGCAATATGATCGGCAATGATGTCTTTAAAAATAGGATCTTGAAATTCGTGATGCATGGAATAGAGATGATAGAGTAAGTCCGGAACCCACCAAGGGCCGAAGGAACCTTTTATCCAAATGATTTCATTTCGATGCTTCATCATTTTTGCCCACTGTTTCAATCCCATTGTTAAGTCGGGGTCGTAGTTTCTGGCTATCTCAACCAGGTTGATATAGTCGTTTTCTGAAGCGTAGTTATAGGATTGATAACAGAGCGCATTGGGAATGATGACAGCTACGGCAATATTTACGACGATCACCCGGTCGCGGATTTCCTGGGAGGATTCTTCGAGAGCCTTCTTGACATATGCCCCGCCCTGGCTATGACAAATTTGCAAGTATTTGGCTCCCGGGTTGCCTCTATTCGCTTCATCGAAGAGGCGCCAAGCGTCCTTGAGCTGATCGAGTTCTTTTGAAGATGAAACGTTTCCAAAGGCCGCTTCCTGAAGGTCCGCGAGCATCCCATTGGTTTGGCTGTAAAACAATTCAACAGAGTAGCCTTGCGCGAGCGTGTGGATATAGTCTGTGTGCGACATCGCGAATTCCATCGAGTTGTCAATTCCATTGATAAATCCAATGCCCATATCCGAGCGTTGGATGCCCGGACTTATATAATCGGAGACAGACGGATTGGATCTTTCCAAAGACGAGACGCTGAAAAATCCATTTGTCAACTCAATTCTATTTGTCACGATGATCCTTTAGAATGGAATAGTATAAAAGAAGTTGGATGTAAACAAAATGAAAAATAATGAGTATGTGCTCTGTTTTTTTTAACAAAGAGAGTCGAAGGTCGCTTTCCTCTGAACCTATCCGAATAATGAGCTTCTGTCGATTTTCGGGTTCTTTGGAGCCGATTTTCGATTCTTTTTTGCGGGGGTTGTATCGACAATGGTATACAACCCCTGCAAAAAGTATCGAAAAGCGGCCCAAATAATCCCGAAAATCGACGAAGCCTCATTATTCGGATAAGTTCCTCTCTGTATTAAAAAGAAAATTTTTTGTACGATGCGCCGCTTTTCAAAACAAGGTGAGGCTATGTATACCGCGCTCCGTCAGGTTTTGTGAATTTGGACTCGCTGCGGCTTCCCAAAATCGATCTTCTTCGCTCGCCTTGCACGGAGTGCAATGGTCTCGCTCATTCAGATCGATTTTACTTTGCCTCGCTGAGTCCAAATTCACAAAACCTTCCTGCGCACGGTATATCTGAAAAAATGGGCGGCAGCGTGTGTATTTCTAACGGCATCGGTATGGGGTGGAGGGGCGGCCGTTTTTGATGCAACGATCCCCGTGCTCGATATGAACGATTATTTTAATCCGGCGGAACATGACCGGTTTGTCTCCGAATTGCATGCCGCAATGCAAGAAGTCGGCTTTTTTGCCGTTGTCAATACGGGGGGGCGATGTAGAGATCCTGGACGCCGCGTATGATAAGGCAGAAGAGTTTTTTCATCTTTCTTTCGAGCAAAAGCTCGGTGCATTCGATCCGAGTGCAAATGGACAGAGGAGCTATGTCCCGACAGAATCGCCCAAGGGGCAGAGCGCCTGCGATTACAAAGAGTTTTTCCATGTGGGACGGGAGTTGACGGCTGAGCAGCAAGAGCGGCTTGGCTACTGGAAAAACGTATGGCCGGACGAGATCGATTTGAAAGAGCCGCTTTGCAATTTGTTTGAGGCGCTAGGCACCTACATGGTCCCTCTGCAGGAAGCAATGGCTGAGGCAATCGGAGAGAGAAAAGACCTCTTTTCTGAAATGACGGCGGAAGGAGATGTGCTTCTTCGCGTGAGCCACTATCCGCCCAACCCGCCGGAAAATCTGCTTTGGGCAGCCGAGCATACCGATATCGACCTCTTCACTATTTTGCCGCGCGCGACGGCTGATGGGCTGCAGCTCCTCAACCGAGAGGGGGAGTGGATTCCGGTCAAAGTTCCGGAAAACGCCTTCATCGTCAACTGCGGCGACATGATGGAAAACATCACGAACGGGGAATTTCATAGCGGCCTTCACCGCGTCAAGGCAGAGGAGCAAAACGTAGAGCGCTATTCAATGGTGATTTTCATCCATCCGAGAAGGGACGACAGGCTCGATCCGCTTCCCGGGTGTGTTGCGCGGACGGGCGGCGTGAGAAACTATGCCAATGCGACCCGGATCGAGTTATTGGAAGAGCGGCTCGTTGATTTGGGATTGGCTTCCGAAGCGATGATGAAGGAGCTTGCCGAGAGCGGTTTGATGGAGCGGCTGATCGAGGTGGGGCGCGCCTCGCCCAAGGCGATGAAAAAGCTCGCCGAGGCGGGTCTGGCTAGCCCGGCGGTAGTGGCTGAGCTACAAAAACTAAAGTGAAATTTTGAGGGCTGCGCCGGGGTGGTAAAAATCTCCGGTGTTTGCTACACTTGTCAGCGCATGACGACCATTTCCTCTTTTAAAGAACAAAATATCGCATTGCTCGACCGGACGAGCCTTTGGGTGTATGAGCACCCGCTTGCAACGAAGGTCGCCGAGATCGGCGGTCTGGTCCTGGGCGTTGGCGTATTTGCTTCCACCTATCCCCTTTCCGGAGTGGGTTTCTTCGCTGGCGCCGCTCTATCGGGCGTTCTAACAACCGCTTCGGCGGCAGCTCTCTTTGCCCTCGATCTCTTCGCTCCCCCGCATCACGACATGCGTACGCATGTGTATCAGCCGGGTGAATGCGAAGGGGGCAAGCTGTATTATGAAGGCGATGTGCCGATCCTGTCGCTCGACTCCGACGATCCTTATAAAGCAGGTAGTGCGCACGGCTATCTCGCTGGCGAGGCGATCCATCGGCTGACTAAACGGTTTAGTCTGGTTTTGCATACGCTTGCCGGGCGTCCCCGTGCAGAGGCGCTGCCCAAAACCCTTGCCAAGATCCGTGAGACGGTCCCGCCGGAGTATTTGCGGGAAATGGAAGGGCTTGTCGAGGGGTACAATCGGTGGGCGGGCGAGCAGTATTGGTGGACGTTTCCAAAAAAGATGACTTTGGATGACGCCCTCCTCTTTCATTTGATGCCCGATTCACTTCATTTTCATCCGGATGAATTTGAAAAGACAGCGGAAGAGAGGGCGGTTGCCTGTTCGGCTGTTGTAGATAGAGACCCTCAAGACGGATTTGTCTTTGCGCGGAATATGGATTGGCCTTCGTTCGGCCTGGCAGGCGCTTATAGCCTTGTGATCGAGCGGCGGCATGCCAACGGCCTTTGCAGTACGGCCGAGGTTGGAGTTCCTGGCTTCGTAGGCACGCTTACGGGGATGAACGATCGTGGGCTCTCTCTTGCGATGAACGTGTGCGCCGGCTATGAGGCGGAAGTGGCGGGAATGCCCGCCGCCTTTTATAACCGGGCTTGCCTGGAGCGGTGCGGGAGCGTGAAGGAAGTTGAAGGTTTTGTCTCCGCAAACGCGCCACTCGGCCCCTATCATATGACCGTAGCTGACCGCGAGCGGGCGGAGTCGATCCACTTTTACCAATCCCCGGGGGGATCTCACGTGATCCGCCGCTGGGAAAAGAACGAACCTTTAGTCACCCTCAATTGCCGCTACAATCCACAGCCTTGCAATGCGATGCACTATAGCCGCGAGAGACAGGGGATGATCGATGAGTTTTTCCAAAGGCGAAACGGCGAGTCTTTAGAAGCGGTTCTCTCGCTTCCTTTTGTGAATAACTGGCTTACGACCCACCGCGTCGTTATGAAGCCTGAAACGGGTGCGTTTGCCGTCGCATTCGACAACGCCTTTGCCGGAAATGCGCCTCTTCAACCCGTAACTCTTTTTCAGCGCGCTGTCAGATAGTCGTAGAGATCTTTTTGCGACATCAGAAGAAGGCTCTTGTGCTTTTCACAAATTGGGCGGGAGGCTTCCAGGATCTCGATCGATCCGACTTTGGGCATGCAGAGGGCGTGGAGTTTTTTCACGCTTTCCAATTGTTTGAATCCAAACAAATAGTCGTCTTCGCTAAACCCCTCTTCTTCGACACGGAAGTAGATGAGCTCGCGCCGGTAGAGAAGCGCCTGGACGGCAAAGTGGATCCCCTGGCTCTCTTCCGGAGGGTTCCCCAGTGTATCGACGAGCTGGGGCAGCTCCCGCAGCACATACGCTTTTCTAAATTGCCCTTTTTCCGCTTCGCCGAAAAGGGCCATCGTTGGGCGTAATTCCATAATTTGCACTCCTGAATCTATCAAATAGGTTTTTGTCGTATTTTGATTCAATCTTCTTTTTGCTTGTGCAATTTCAGTTTTGAGGGGTGTTTTTTGGGGGAATTGCGGAAAAATGAACCCTTTGTTAAAGTATTGGGCAAAAATTTTCAGGAGGACCGTATGTCAGGAATTCAGGGCGCGGCAGAAGCAGTCCGCCAGCCTATCGCAGTGCAGGCAGAATGGACAATCAGCACAAAACCGATGGAATTTGCACTCGATGCGATGAATGCGGCTTCGATGTATTTTGCCGCTTCCGCTCATCCGGTTGCAACGGGAATCGGGTTTTTCATGGCCCTGCCGAGGCACTCGTACAAGTCGATACGGTTACAGCCGGACAATTGCAACAGTGCGGAAAAGATCAAAGAAGAGGTGGCCAGAAGGAATCATCTTCTCTTGTCGCTGGCTTGGAAGTCCCTCGCTCTTGCGTTGATTTATTTTGATTCGCAATCTCCTGATGACGGCTTTTCTACGGGATCGATTCTGGCATTTTTGGCCGGAGCCCATTTTTGCTCTACACTGGCAAGAAATCTTGTTTATCCAAGCGCAGTCTATGCGAAACAAGAAGAGCAGCTTCCCGATATCCCGCTCGTTACCTGCACCGTTCGAACCGAAGACGGAGCTACCGTTTACGAAGCGCGCTCGTAAATAGAGCTTTCTTGCCGAGATCCTCTTCAATTTCGAGGAGCCGGTTGTATTTGGCCACGCGATCAGACCTTGAGAGCGATCCGGTCTTGATCTGGCCGGCACGATAAGCGACGCTCAGATCAGCGAGCGTCGTGTCTTCCGTTTCCCCAGAGCGGTGAGAGAAAACAACCCCGTAATTGTGCTTTTGCGCCAGGCGGACGGCCGCAGCCGTTTCCGTCAGCGTTCCGATCTGGTTGACCTTGATCAAAATAGCGTTGGCGACCTGGGCATCGATGCCGCGCTGGAGAAATTGGGTATTCGTGACAAAGAGGTCGTCTCCGACGAGCTGGATGCGTCCGCCAAGGGCGTGGGTAAGCTTTTTCCAGCCGTCCCAATCGTTTTGGTCGAGGCCGTCTTCAATGCTGTCGATCGGGTAGGCATGGGCGAGTTCGGCGAGATAGGCGACCATCTCTTCCGAGGACCGTTTTTTTCCTGCAACGCCCCTTTTTTTCTCGATATAGACGCCTTCGCGATAAAATTCGGAGGCGGCCGGATCGAGTGCGAGCGAGACTTCTTTGCCGGGCTTAAATCCCGCAACTTCGATCGCCTGTAAAATCAGGTCGAGTGTTTGTTCGTTCGTCTCGATCATCGGGGCAAAACCACCCTCATCTCCTACGGCCGTTGAGAGGTGCTTGGCCTTCAGGAGCGCTTTGAGGCTGTGAAAGAGTTCGGCCCCCCATCGGACGGCCTCTTTGAGGCTGGAGGCGCCGCATGGCCTGACCATGAACTCCTGAAAATCGAGCAGGTTGTCGGCATGAGCGCCGCCATTGAGGATATTCATCATGGGACAGGGCAAGAGCGTTGCGTCGGCTCCGCCAAGGTATCGGTAGAGAGGCTCTTTTTTTGCGGCGGCCGCGGCTTTGGCCATGGCGAGCGAAACGCCCAAAATAGCGTTTGCGCCAAGCCGTCCTTTATTTGGCGTCCCGTCCAGTTCGATCATTGCTTGATCGTTTGCCTCCTGGTCGAATACAGACCGGCCTTTCAGCAGGTCCTGAATGGGGCCATTGACGTTTTGTACCGCATGGAGCACCCCTTTGCCGCCGTAGCGCTCTTTGTCTCCATCGCGCAGCTCGACCGCTTCATGCTCTCCCGTAGAGGCGCCGGAGGGAACGGCCGCCTGGCCGATCGAGCCGTCGTCTGTAACAACGGTGGCTTTCAGGGTGGGATTGCCCCTTGAGTCGAGGATTTCGAGGGCGTGGATGCGGGCGATGCAGGTCATGGTTCTTGCTCCAGTTTGCGTTTCGTCCGCCGGTCGAGTCCTTCGATCTCATCGAGAAGGGTTTGGTACGACTCGAAGCGGATGGGGGATAGTTTTCCTGTCTCCAGCGCCTCTTGTACGGCGCAGGACGGTTCGATCAGATGGGTGCAATCGGGATAGCGGCACTCATGAACATAGGGTTCGAATTCGCGGAAGTGGCGGACGACATCTTCTTTTTGGAGGTTCCAAACGCCAAAGCTCCGGATGCCGGGCGTGTCGATGCAAAAGCCGCCGTGCGGAAGGGGTAAGAGCCGCGCCGTCGTCGTTGTGTGGGAGCCCTTATAAGTCTTTTGCGTCAGATTGCCTATGGGCAGATCGAACTCGAAAGCGGCGTTGAGGAGAGAGGATTTGCCCACTCCCGATTGGCCCGAAAAGACAGAGGTCTTGTTCTTCAGGATCTCGCGGAGACCCTCGAGGCCGGTTCCATCTACGGTGCTGATGGACAAGATGGGGTAGCCCAGCCGTTCGTAAGCAACGAGAAATTCTCTGTAAAGCAGTTTTACATCTTCGGAAGCGCTATCGAACTGGTCGATTTTATTGATCAGGATCACCGGATGCATGTTCCCTCTCTCGGTCGCGATCAGGTACCGGTCGATGAGGGCCGGCTTCAAAGGGGGTTGGAGGAGGCTCGAGGTGATGAGCACCTGGTCGATGTTGACGGCGATAAGCTGCTCTTGTTTACCGGTGACGTCAGTACGAGAGAGGATGGAAAAGCGCTTTTCAATGAAGGCAATCGACCCTTCGGTTGCCGAAGTGGGGAGCATTCGGACCAAATCGCCGACGGCAACCGGATTTTTCATCTGCATCTTCTCTTTTTTCACAAACCCTTTCAAGGTGCAGAGGAACTCGGTCCCCTCCACGTTGACGCGAACGCCCTCTCCGGTAATTGCGGTGACGCGGCCGGGTTTGAGGTTTGGATCCTCGGGAGGAGGTTCTCCTTCTTCTTTCAAGTCGCTTTTCTTGAATTTCGAGCGGTCGGTTTCCTGAGCGTGGCGCCGGTCTTTTCTCGACTGTTTCCGGTCGCGGCTGTGAAAATGTTCTTCTTCGCGATAATAGCGTTCCGTCATCTGCCCGGCCTCATTTCGTAGAGGAGGATCGCTCCGGCACTGGCGACGTTGAGCGAGTCGACTCCATTTTTCATCGGGATCGTCACTTTGGAAGAGAGCGTCTTGGCCCAGCTTCCCGGTCCCTGCCCCTCGCTGCCGAGGATGAGCGCAATAGGGGGGTGGACCGGCACGCAGTCGCAAAGAGGCTTTCCCTCCAGATCGGCCGTAAAGAGGGTTGCCTTTTTTTGTCGCGCCCAATGGGACAGTTCTTCAGGGGTCGCGGCGGCAAAGGGCAGACGGAAGGTCGCGCCCTTGGCGGCGCGGAGCGCTTTATCATTGAAAGGATCGACGGTGCCGGGCGTCAGCCAAACCCCTTCCCATCCGAGCGCGAGCGCGGAGCGCCAAAGGGTCCCCAAGTTGCCCGGATCGGTGAGGCCGTCCAGGATCAGGAGATGCCGCTTTTCTGCCAGAGGTTCGGGCTTGGGGAGAGGGACAAACGCGGCACAGCCATCTTTTTCCTCAAAGCCGCTGATTTTTTTGAGCACCTGGGGGGGAACCTGAAAAACTTTTTCGGTGCGAAGGGGTTTTGGAAGCGCTTTAGTAAAAAAAAGAGTATGGATAGGGTAGAATGAGGAGAGGTCTGAAACGAGTTTTTTTCCCGCTACAAGGACAAGCCCTTCTTTTTCCCGCTCTTTTTTATCGAGACGGAGGCGGACGGCAAGCAGCACCTGGGGATGAAGTAAGCTCGTGATCTCTTTTGAACCCATAACACTAAAACTATGGCTGATCGCCAAATAAGGATAAAGAGCTTCTCGCGGAGCGCAGCAGGATCTTTGGCCAGGCGGGTCCTTTACGGGAGTTTGGCCCTCCTCGGCCTCCCTCTGCTGATCCATACATTTTTTCTTTATAAGCGCGAGTATAACATGAATGTCCAGGATGCGTTTGAGTCTTTGGGGCTCTTGGCGCAGAGCCGTGCGCTTTATATCGATCAGCTGATCAAAAACCAGCAAAACCTCCTCGAAGCCCTTTGGGACGACCTTCCCGCCCACGAGAACGAAAGAAACGCCTTTTTGGAACAAGAGGCCAGGCAATATAAATCGGTCGATCAATTTATTTATGCGCCCCTTGTTGACGGCCTGCCTGCCTGCGAAGCTCCGCTTTGCCAGGACCCGAGCTACCGCCCCTTTTTACAAAAGGCGCTCGAAAGAGATCAGTATGTATTCATCAACCCGTTTTCTGAAACGGAAGCGACGTATCTGGACGTCTGTAAAACGATCCCTTCGGTCAAAGATGCGACCGCTCTCTTTTGCGCTGTCTCCGACGCATCCCGGATGCTGGAGAATTTGACTTTGGTCCAAGATAGCGAATTTCCGCTCCGCCTGTCGCTGATCAATCAGGAAGGGCTGATTTTTTTGAGTACGGAAGATAAATTGATCGGGACCAAACTGGCGGAGTCGAGTAAGGACATTGAGTGGGCTCCCTACGAAGAAATCAAAGGCGCCTGGTTTTTGGAAACCCCGGAGGAGTCGTCTCTGGGGGTCAAAATTGCAATCGAAGCGACGGAATATGAACTCCTCGTCACTGTGCCGAAAAAGAGCATCACAGATTTGCAGTGGAACAGCTATTTTTATCGGATCGGCTCGTTTCTTCTCTTTATCTGTGTATTTGGCGGCGCGATTGTGTTTTGGTTCACTCACCGTATTTCCCGTCCGCTCATCTCTCTCGGAAACGTGATGACGCGCGTTTCCGAAGGGGCCCTCCATGTCCGTTTCCAGCCCGACCGGATGGGGTTTGAGATCAATGCGATTGGCTTTCAGCTCAATGGTATGCTCGATTCCCTTCTCCAGCATCAAGAGGAAGCCGAACGGCAGCGAATTGGACGCGAGCGGCTGGCGCAAGAATTGAAAATCGGCCAAGAGATCCAGGCGAGCATGCTGCCAACCCATCTGCCCGCCTTTCCTGCGCTGGACATCGCGCCGGGCTATCTTGCTGCGAGGGAAGTGAGCGGCGATTTTTACGATCTGTATCCAAGAGAAGACGGAAAACTGTTCATTGCGATCGCAGACGGAGCGGACAAAGGGATTTCCGCCTGTCTCTATTCGCTGAGTTTTCGAAGCATCCTCCGCACTGCGGCAGCGACGATGGGCGATCTCGCCCAGATCAGTAAAATGGCCAACCGCCTCCTCATGCAAGATACGGTGGAGTCGAATTTTTTCATCACAGCATGGATCGGGATTTACGATCCAAAAACAAGGCGGCTTCAATACTGCAGCCATGGACATCCTCCCGCCTATTTACGCGCAAGCGATGGCCGTCTCTCGGAACTGGCCACTCGCGGCATGGCGCTTGGGGTTCAAGAGACCGATCCGGAAGTTAAAGAAATTCTTCTTCAGGAAAAGGAGATGTTGTTTCTATATACCGATGGCGTGATCGAAGCGCATGATCCCGATCAAAAATTGTTCGGAAAAGAGCGTTTGCAGACATTTTTAAGCCGCTCGCAGTCGAGGGATGCGCAAGAAATTGTTGACCAGCTTATAGAAGAAATTCATCTATTTTGCAGAGGCGCGCCTCAAGCGGATGATGTGACTTTGATCGCAATCATTCAAAAGGATTTTGCGAAAAAAGAGTCGCCGTGCGATTGAGTCAAGATATACCGGGCTCCACCAGGTTTTATGAATTTGGGCTCGCTGTGGCTTTACAAAATTGCCCCTCCTTGCTCGCGTTGCACGGAGTGCAATGGTCTCGTTGGGTCGGGGCAATTTTGCTTTGGTTCTCTAACCCTAAATTCACAAAATCTTCCTGCGCACGGTATAGCGATGTCATCAATCTTATGGAGGAAGAATGGCGAAGAAAAAAGCAAAACCTGCCCCGAAAAAAAAGAAAGCCGCAATGAAAAAAACGACGGCAAAAAAAAGAAAGGCAGCGCCTAAGAAAAAAGCGGCGAAGAAAAGTTCATGCAAATCTTGCGTCGGCATGAAAAAGATGAAAGTCTGTAAAAAGGAAATGGGGACGGAAGGTTAAGGGCCCGTAAGTAATATTCTTAAGATATACCGTGCGCAGGAAGGTTTTGTGAATTTGGCGCCAGTAAGGCAAAGCAAAATTGCTCCGACCGAACGAGACCATTGCACTCCGTGCAAGGCGACTGAGTGGTCCAATTTTGTAAAGCCGCACCGAGCCCAAATTCACAAAACCTGACGAAGAGCGGTATAATTTCGAGCGTTAAAATTCCCTGCAAACGACATCGCAAGTCGTTAGTATTAAACCAATACAGGTCAGTTTGCAGTCGTCGATTGGAGGGGCTTGCGCAAAAAGCCTATTAGCGCGGTTTGCTCTATGTGTTTCTGTGTAAGCTTCTTAAGCAAATTCTTTCATTTCGTGAGTTTGGCTTATAATGCTTGAAAAGATAATTTTGTTTTAATTATAAATTTGTTTATTTGAATTGCATGATAGTGTATAATTGATTGGATAATAAGCGGGTGGCATTATGTCTTCTTATGTTGTAAATTCGTTTAAGGTGTCCGAAAGATTTTTTGGTCTGACTGAAAGTTCTAACCCCGAATCTGTTGATAGATGTTTAGCTTTAAAACTAATTGAAAATAGTGATTTGCAGGAATTTGATTGCTTTGTTGCTCGGGCGAATTTAAATCCTGAATCGATGATAGCTGTATTTAAAAAATTAGTGGATAAAAGACCGGAACATGTAGGTCAATTTTTAAAAACTTGGGAAAAACTTGAGCCAAATCATATATATCAGATTAGATTCCTGCAAATTAAATATTTCACTTTGTTTTGGGAGCATTATACACCATCTCCTAGCGAATTTATCGATGCGCTTAAAAGTAATTTAACCAACGAAAAACTGATGATCTTAATTAAAAGCAAATGGGGTGAGCTTTTTTTTAAAGAAGTTATGAGTAAGCCCGAC
>DAIDLB010000036.1 GCA_027449725.1 Chlamydiota bacterium | reverse complement strand
ATCACTCCGAAGCTGAAAAGAAAACTGAAAATCCCAATCCAAACACCAATCGGGGTGTTGGATGGTAGGTGGATATCGCGGTAGAGAGGCGTCTTGCGAGGCTGTTGTTTCATGGCCCAAAAGGCGTCCCGCTCATGTACTTCAGGAGTCACGGGAAAATTGTAAAAGGGCGGCGGGGAAGAGATCGACCACTCGAGCGTTCTTCCATTCCACGGATCGTCCCCGACGCGGTTTTGGGCGCGATCGCGGAAGCTCACATAGAGCTGAAGGCACTGGAGAAGAAATCCGGCGCCAATGACGCAAAGGCCAAGCGCCGCAACAAGCAGAAGCGGCTGCCATTCCATGACGGTAAAATGATTGAGCCGCCTCGTTGCTCCCATAAAACCCAGGAGATAGAGCGGCATGAATGCGAGGATGAAGCCGAGGAGCCAGCACCAAAACGCTAAGCGACCAATCCTCTCATTGAGCCGGTATCCTGTGAACTTGGGAAACCAATAAGCGTAACCGGCAAAAAACCCGAAGACGACGCCTCCGATGATCGTCGAATGGAAGTGGGCGATCAGAAAGAGGCTGTTATGGACCTGGAAGTCGAACGCGGGAATCGAAAGCAGGACGCCTGTCATGCCGCCGATGGTAAAAATAAGGATGAAGCCCATGAACCAAAGCATCGGGGTATCGAAGCGAACCCGTCCCCTGCACATCGTGAAAAGCCAGTTGAATACTTTTACTCCTGTCGGCACTGCGATAACCATCGTCATCACGCTGAAGAAGGTATTGACGCTCGGCCCTGCGCCCATCGTGAAAAAATGGTGCAGCCAAACAAGGAAGGAAAGAACGGTGATCGCAATCAAAGCCCACACCATCGTCACATAGCCGAAGAGCTTTTTGTGCGAAAACACCGGCACGATTTCAGAAAAAATCCCGAAAGCGGGAAGGATCAGGATGTAGACTTCCGGATGGCCCCAGGCCCAAAAAAGGTTGATGTACATCATCGGATTTCCGCCATACTCGGACGTAAAAATGCGAGTTTCAAAGAGACGGTCGGTGGTCAGCATCGCAACGTCCGCGGTCAGGATGGGAAAGGCGAGGATTACAAGGACCATGGTCGTCAAGCAGGCCCAAACGAAAATAGGCATCTTCATCATCGTCATGCCCGGGCAGCGCATCTTGAAAATGGTCACGAAAAAATTGATGCCGGAAAGGAGGCTGCCGGCGCCCGAGACCTGGACGGACCAGGCCCAATAGTCGACCCCCTCGCCCGGATTGTATTCAAGGCCTGCGAGAGGCGGATAGGAAGACCAGCCCGTCCCCGCATAGGATCCAATGACAAGGGAAGCCATGACGAGCATCGCGCCCGATGCAAAAAGCCAAAAGCTGACGTTGTTGAGAAACGGAAACGCGACGTCGCGAGCGCCGATCTGCAGAGGCAGAACCAGGTTGATGAGGGCGAACATCAACCCCATTCCGACAAAAAAGATCATCGTGACGCCGTGAGCCGTCGAGACCTGCTGATAGTGGTCCGCGGTGAGATACCCCATCGAATCGCCGAAGGCAACCGCCTGCTGCGCCCGCATCATGGCGGCGTCGATGAGTCCCTTGACGAGCATGATAAAGGAGACGGCGAGATACATCATGCCGATCTTTTTATGATCGACGGAAGTAAACCACTCCCTCCAAAGCCAGCGCCAGAGCTTGAAATGGGTAAGAAACCCGATCGTCACGAGCGCCGCCAGGATCATGGTAGCGCCGGCGAAATACTCGATCCAATCGTGCTTAAACGCTTCGAGTGTCAGCCTACCCCACATTTTTTTCTCCTACTTGGCCGGCATCATATATTTCATGACAATCCAGTCGAAAAGATCCTCTTTCGAAAGAATATAAAACGACGGAGGGTCGTACTGGCTGGGCTTCGCCAGCCGCTGATATTCGCTTAAATCAAGGGCAGGTGAAGAACTTTGGACCGACCCCACCCATTGATCGAATTCTTCCGGCTCCACCGCTTTGGCCGTAAACGACATCCCCGCAAACCCCTCTCCGCTTAAGTTGGCGGAAGAGCCACGGAAAGTACCCGTCTCATTTGCGATCAGACTCAGCTTGGTGCGCATCGCCGGCATCGCGTAGATCTGCCCGCCGAGCTGAGGAATCCAAAAGGAGTTCATCGGCGCATCCGCCGTGATCTCAAACTGAATGGGCGTCTCCTTGGGAAACTCGATATAATTGACCGTCGCAATCCCCTGCTCCGGATAAAGGAAGAGCCATTTCCAGTCGAGGGCCACCGCCTGGATTGTAAGCGGCTTCTTCCCATTTTCGATCGGCTTGAACGGATCGAGCGCATGGCTCGACTTCCAACTGATGGCGCTCAACACAATGATGATGACAAACGGGACGCCCCACCAAATGATCTCGGCCGCATGGCTGTGTCCCCATTCGGGAGTATATTTTGCGTCTTTGTTCCCTTCGCGGTACTTCCATGCGAAAAGAAGCGCCAACACAAAGACGGGAATGATCACGATGAACATCAACAGCGATGAGATGTAAAAGAGGTTGCGCTGCTCGATCCCGATCATCCCCTTCGGCTCAAGGACAGGCACATTGTGAGTGCCGATGTAGAGTGCGAAATAGGCTGTTAGCGCGAGAAAAAAGAGTGCGAGGAGCAGCACTTTGAAAGATTTCTTCATAAAAGCCTTTCTACAAAACGGGCATTCCAATGTCCAGAAAAAACCTTGTATTTAGATCGGCTTAGAGAGAGACTATGTCAGGAACAAACCCTTGAAGAAAGCGATGAGAGACTTGAAAATTCTGTTCGACAACAACCAAAAATGGGTCGAGAGAAAAACCGGCGAGAACGCCGACTACTTTAAGAATTCGGCAGGCCAGCAGGATCCCCTCTATCTCTGGATCGGCTGCTCGGACAGCCGCGTGCCGGCCAATGAAATCGTCGGCCTTGAACCGGGAGAGCTTTTCGTCTGCCGCAACGTCGCCAACGTCTTTCCCCACACCGACTTCAACTGCCTTTCCGTCCTTGAATACGCGGTGAGCATCCTTAACGTCAAGCATGTGATCGTCTGCGGCCACTATGGATGCGGCGGCGTGAAGGCGGCCATGGAGGACAACCATCTCGGCCTCGTCGACAATTGGCTCCGGCACATCCGCGACGTCTATGCGGCGCACAGAAAGGAGCTCGAAGCGATCCACGATCAGAAGAAGCGCTATGAACGGCTGGTGCAGCTCAATGTCCTCAGACAAGTTCTCAACATCTGCCACACGACGATTGTGCAGGAAGCGTGGGCGCGCAAGCAAAAGGTATCGGTCCATGGCTGGGTCTATAGCATGGAGACGGGAAAGCTCGAAGACTTGAACTGCTGCTATTCGGCCAGCGATCAGCTCGAATCGATCTACAAACTCAAAATCGAGTAAACGTGTACCGCTACCACCCCCTGCCGCCTCAAGAGGCGGCCATTCTTCTCCATAAAAAAACGGAAGTTCCGGGCAGCGGCGTCTATAACGAATTCAAGCGCGTTGGTGTCTTTGTCTGCAGACAATGCGACCAGCCGCTCTATCTCTCCGCCCAAAAATTTGCGTCCGGCTGCGGCTGGCCGAGTTTCGACGAGGACCTGGAAGGGGCCGTGGAGAGGCTTCCTGATCCGGATGGAATGCGCACCGAGATCCTCTGCGCCAGATGCCACGGCCATCTGGGTCATGTGTTCCTCGGCGAGCAGTTCACCCCGAAAGATACGAGGCACTGCGTCAATTCGCTTTCTCTCGCTTTTGTGCCGGCCTATACCAGCGAAGGTTATGAGCGGGCGCTCTTCGCCGGCGGCTGCTTTTGGGGGGTCGAGTACTATTTCCAGGGAGAAAGAGGGGTAGTCCGAACGGCCGTTGGCTATACAGGCGGCTCCGTGGTCGATCCAACCTATGAGGAGGTCTGCACAGGCAAAACGGGCCATGCCGAAGCGCTGGAAGTGGTCTTCGACCCCAAAGTCGTCTCGTATGAATCGCTCGCCAAGCTCTTTTTCGAAATCCACGACCCAACCCAAAAAATGCGGCAAGGCCCTGACATCGGATCCCAGTACCGCTCCGCGCTCTTCTATCTGACGCGCGAGCAAAAAGAGCTGGCCGAACGGCTCGTCGACACCCTGGAGAGGAAAGGCTTTCGGATTGCAACGGAAATCCGCCCCGCCAGCGTCTTTTATCCCGCCGAAAAATACCACCAAAAATACTATACCGTGACGGGCAAAGAGCCCTACTGCCATAGGCAAGTCAAACGGTTTTGACTTCTATCCCGCTCCTAATTAAAATTTCATTCCCAACTTTGGAGTCTACCATGAAAAAACACTGGTTTTTCGCCCTTGGCATTGCCCTCTCGATCGCTGCCATGCCTTTGCAGGCAAACGAATCGCGATCCGATCATCTCAAAATCCTGTTTCATGAGATTTTCAGCGACCTGTTTTTAGAGTCGGCAGCCCAGGCGGCCATTGACAGCCAGAACCTGGAAATCGACCCCGTCCTTCTTGCACAGCAATTCCGCAAAGAAATGGATCGAGAAGAAACATTTGCGGCGCTAGCCGAACCTTACGCTGTGTTTTCGGATGAAGAGATCGAAGACCTTGCCGTCATGTTCACCTCCCCCGTTTATCAAAAGTTCGTAACCGAGGGAACCGAGTCCGTGATGGCCAATTTCCAAACGATCCAAGAAGCTATTTACAACCTGGCGCTCGCAAGCAGCGCGCCTGCTCAAAAGTCCTTCCAGGAAACCGTTTCATCGGGCGTCATCGAAGTCACCCGGGAAAACTTTAGAGCGGTCGTTGAACAATCAGATATGCCCCTCATCATCGACATCTACGCTCCTTGGTGCAGCCCCTGCAAAAAACTCTCTCCAATCCTGGAAAAGCTAAGCGACCGGTTTCCTGAGATCCGCTTTGTGAAAATCAAT
>DAIDLB010000035.1 GCA_027449725.1 Chlamydiota bacterium | reverse complement strand
CTTTTGCTTAGTGCGAGCGCCAAAATCTCTTCGGACCGGGACGCAATACTCTTTTACTCTCTCTTCCTGGGTCGGAGCGGCGGATCAGCTCCGCGACTCCCTTTCGATCTCGCCGGACAAAGTCAACCGGTCGATTTGCCTTCTTTCCCTCTCTCATCGAGACCGTCATTTGGGAGCCGAATTGCTGAACGCGCTGATGAGCGAGTATCAACGCTATCTCAAACGAGAGCACGACTGCGTGGCTGAAGCGCAGCTCGCCTTTCTTGCTAAAAGACAAGACGACCTGTACGCCATGCTGCAGCAGACGGTCGATGAGCATATGGACTATCTGCGGGGCAATTTCAAAAAGGGGGGATTTTTGAGTCTGGAAGAGGAGATGAAGCTCCTTTCCGATCCCCATGCCGATCTCTATCGGACCGCATTCAAGACCGATTTTTCCCTCGAGCTGATCGGCCGCTCCCTCTACGGAGACAAAGAAGCGGAGGATCTTTACGACGCAAATATAAATGACCTGCAGATAGCGATATTTGAGATGGAGAGCCGCCGCGATCTGTTGCGCGCATCGCTTGCTTTGAGAGAGACGGAAGAAAAACATTTTGGGCAAGAGCGGAAGGAAACCGCCGATCTGGAGCGGGTCCGGTCCGACCTTCGGCAAACGAAAGCCTCTCTTTTGAATCTGGAGAACGAGCTTCCCTTTTCCTTGGATTTGCGCCTCGACCCAAACCGGATGGTGCAAAGCTGGGCCAAACGGATCGAGGAGGGGATAGGAAAAAAAAGCGATCTCGAGCTCTATTTACGCAACCTGGTCCGCCTCTATTCCGTCCAAGAAAAAATTCTCTCCAAGAGGCAGTTTGAGGAGAGAAGCTTCCCCGAATTTGACGGGATCGATCTGCATGCGGCGGAATCGCTTCTCGCCGGAGCGCGCCAGCAGCTCGATAGAAGCCGCGAATCGATCGAGAAATACCACCACTTCTCAAAAAAACTCGAAGACCCCGCCTTTGAAATCGCTTCCCTCAATGCAGTCTTCAGCGATGCCGTCAGCCACAATCTCTTGAAAAGGGCCGCCGAGATCCATCTCGCGCTCAGCGACGAAGAGAGCCATAGCGAAAAAGAGGCCGAAAGATACCTGCGCGAAATGGCCTTGCAACGGAAGATCCTGGGAGAGCACTTGAAGCAGATGGCCGAAATGGAAGAGATGCTCGCCCTCCTCAGCCAGGACAAAATTGCAGCCCTCCAGCAAGTGAGCATCGACAAGATGCAGCATCAGATCTCGGTCAATGAAGAAAAAATAACCGAGCTCCTCGAACAGAAAAAAGGGGCGCTGGCCGTCCGCAAAGAGCTTTTGCAAAAGAAGATGGACGAGCTACGGCTCCAGATGGCAAACAGCCTCCCGGAAAAGTGGCGCGTCGAACATCTTCTCCAATTCAAATCGGAGATGGGGACGAAGATGATGGAGTCGATCGGCCAGCTCGTCGAGTCCAAAACAATCGGCCACCATCTCCACCATGTCGAGTCCAAGCCGCTCGACCCCGCCCTCGCTCCCACGGCGCCTCAAAGACCGAAATTCGCCCTGCTCATGGCCGCCGGAGCTCTTTTCGGCCCCTTCGGCGCATTCGCCCTCGCATTCTTCCGCAAGCTTCAGAGCGGCTTCCCCGCTACGCTCGGCACGCTCGAAGGACTTCGCTACCCCGTTTCGGGAACCATCTCCTTTGCTGTCGACGGCCCCTCCCCGACGCCTATTGATGAGAGCGACCTGGAAACGCTGCGCAAATGGATTCTTGCGATCGACCAGCCTCCCATCGGCCGGACCCTCGCCCTCCTCGGCTCGAAAGGGCCCGACTATTCCTATGCCCTGGCCTCTCTCCTGGCGCAAAGCGGCCGCCGCGTACTCCTCATCCGGTGCGACTTCTCCTCGCCTTGCAAAGAGACGCAAACGCCCGGCCTCCTGCAAGCTCTCGAAACCCCCGATGCCCCCCTTCCCATCCGGGAAGAAAAGGGCTACTCGCTCCTTCCGACCGGCGGCACGACCCGCTTCGGGACGGAGCGCCTCGCCTCGCGGGAGTTCGCCTCTCTTCTCGAAACCCTCCGCCCTTCCTACGACCATCTGCTCCTCTATTCTCGCGCGGAGCTCGCCAGCGCAGAAGTGCAGACGCTCCTCCGGATCAGCGACAAAGCGGCGGCGACAGTTGCAGGGGAGTCAATAGAACTGTTGACACCGCTGGTGCGCTGGGCGTACCATGAGGGGCGAACTCGTTTAACCTTTCTCGTGTCCAGCTGCTCATGATGAGGAATTTGACTCGGAAGAGAATTCTTGTTGCCGGCGGAGCGGGCTTTCTTGGCTCGCATCTGTGCGAGCGTCTATTGCAAGAGGGCCATGAAGTCCTCTGCGCGGACAACTTTTTTACCGGCACGAAAGAAAATATCGCCGCCCTCTCCCGCCACCCCCATTTCGAACTCCTCCGCCACGACGTCGCCCAGCCGCTCCACGTCGAAGTAGACGAGAGCTACAACTTCGCCTGCCCCGCGTCCCCCCTCCACTACCAGCACGACCCGGTGCAAACCCTCAAGACAAGCGTCCTCGGAGCCATGAATCTTCTCGACCTGGCCAAGCGGCTCGGCGCAAAAATCTTCCAGGCGTCGACGAGCGAGGTCTATGGCGACCCGGCGATCCATCCCCAACCCGAAGAATACTGGGGCAACGTCAACCCGATCGGTCTCCGCTCCTGCTACGACGAAGGGAAGCGGTGCGCCGAAACCCTCTTCTTCGACACTTGGCGCACGCAACACGTCCGGATCAAAGTAGGCCGCATCTTCAACACCTACGGCCCCCGCATGCATCCCAACGACGGGCGCGTCGTCTCCAACTTCATCGTCCAGGCCCTCACAAACCAGCCCCTCACCATCTACGGCGACGGCTCTCAAACGCGCTCCTTCTGCTACGTCGACGACCTGATCGAAGTCATCCATCGGCTCATGCAATCCAATGACACCATCATCGGTCCCATCAACATCGGCAACCCCGCCGAATACAAAATCATCGAACTGGCCGAACAAATCCTTGCCCTCACCGGCTCCTGCTCCAAAATCATCTCCAATCCCCTCCCCTCTGACGACCCCAAGCAGCGGCGCCCCGATATCGCCAAAGCAAAAGCGCTCCTCGGCTGGGAGCCCCAAGTCCCCCTCGAAACCGGCTTAAACAAAACCATCGCCTATTTCGACTCCGTCTTATCTAAGGGCTCCGCCCTTAAGATCCCGCTAAAGGACTTCGTCCTTTATACTCTTCGTGATTGAAGAATCGGTTTGATAAAAATTTGGCTTGACGCGCAAAATGTTGAGCATGATTTTCCTAAGCGACACCGAGCGCGCACAACTTAAAATACAGCACAGACACGAACGGGACGGAAAAATACGCGACCGGATCAAGGCCGTTTTGCTATTCGATGGTAAAGCAACCATTTTTCTGTAAATTCACATTTCTTCTTCTCTTCCCCCGCCTAGTTATTCGTCTCTTGAGCCCCGATTTAGCAGCGGACTCATGTCTAAATATTGCTTTCCAGTTATCCACTCCTCGTGGATTTCGATT
>DAIDLB010000034.1 GCA_027449725.1 Chlamydiota bacterium | reverse complement strand
GAATTTGGGCTCGCTGCGGCTTTACAAAATTGACCCTCCTCACTCGCCTTGCACGGAGTGCAATGGTCTCGTTCGGTCGGGTCAATTTTGCTTTGCCTCGCTGACCCCAAATTCACAAAACCTTCCTGCGCGCGGTATAGTTTGGTGATCTTCGAATGGCTGATTGCCCTGCAGATGCGCTCCGAAGAAAAAACGTTCGGCTTTTTCAAAAATCCGTGGCTCCTGATTTCTTTGACGGGGGCTCTCTTCATGCACCTTTTCATCCTCTACATCCCGCCCGTCTCTGAACTCTTCCATCTACAACCTCTCTCCCCTGTCGAATGGCTCATCGCCCTCATCCCGGGAAGCTTGATTTTCTGCATGGAAGGACTGCGTAAAAAGTTCTTTCCCTCTCTGTTTAGTAAAGGCAGGTTCCGTTAACCGGCTTTTTCCCTCTCTCCCCTCATCTTCTGAACCAGCTCTTGCATTTTTTCCTTGGAGATCGCCGGCTCCCGATCGTAGTTCATTGTGAACAGAAGAAGTTTTAAAGCCCCCGGCATTTGCATCACATGCGTATGGGTGTGGGGCACCTTCTGCGCAACGGCCGGATCATCCTGGGTATAGAGCAAAACGTCTTCTCCTAAAAGACCGATCAGCCCTCGGGCCAGCGAGTGCATATCTTTCAGCTCGTCTTCGCGCAAATTTTCAGAAGAGCGGACATGCCGTTTGGGAAAGATCAGAAAGTGGGCGCCCAACACAGGCGACTTCTGATTCAACAGCACATAAGAAAGATCGGTTTCATAAATCTTTTCCGCGTCGAGGATCTTCTCATTGCAAAACGTACATGCGGCCGGATCCGAGACCCACTGATCCGGAATTTCGATCTTCGCTTCCGTTTTCTCCCTTCGAATAGGGAACTGCTCTTGCAAGATCTCAAAGATCGGATCGCGAAGCGCTTGCACCGTCTCCGCTTTTTTCGTCCAGAGGATCGAGCGCCGCTCGAGAGGCTCTCCAAACCAATTCGTCGAGAATGGGGGGGCAGGCTGCTCAAGCATCCGTTTCCAATCCGAACACGACTTGGCCACTTCCTTCTCTGCAGGAATCGGAAGCGTACTGGAAAAGCGCCCTTGCCAAAAGCAGTATTTGGTACACTCCGCCCTGTCGCAAACATCGAAGACCTGCGCCGATTCGGGCCTTGTCGGGATCACCTCGATCGTGCATCGCTCCGCAAGCTGCCTCGGCTGCGCCTTATTCCACTGGGCAATGAGGCTCGGCGTCCCAAATTCCTTTCGAAGCACATGCTGGATTTTTTTGACCGCGGAGCGCATCTCCAAATATTCCTCTTCCGTCACCTCGGTCAGCGATTTGACGGAGCGCTTCAATACAACCATCAGATGGTTCAACACCCGCGGCTCGCCCGGCGTGTATACTTCCACCCGCTCGCTCTCCCAAAGAAGAGCAGGCTCTTTCAAAGTGCTTTTGCCCGCTTGCTTTTCGGGCATAGGAGCGACGTCGCCGAATCGGATTTGGGCTGCCTGATTGTCGGACAGCACCGTCTTGAAATAGTCCGCATCAATCCCTTGTTCTTTCAAAAAGGCTTCCCACCCCGTTTGCCGGGATTGATCGATCGTCCAAAATTCAGAATAAACCGGAGGAGCGTCAACCATTGAGCGCTTCCAGTCGATCGAGGATAAACTGCGCCCTCTCTTCCGGGCTCATCTTTCCCGGAACCACAATGAAGTGCTTGTGCCTGCTATAAATGGCGTAGAGCGCCGCCTGGAGTTCCCGCACCTCCTGCACCCCTTCTTTCCGAATTTCCGTCACCGTCGGGATAAACTCGTCTTGATAGGGCAGGATGTAAAAAATAGCCGCATAGCGCTGGTTCAAATCGATGCCGTCCAGCGCCTCGTTCATGCGCGCCAGCGTCGGAGTGCCGGCCATGCTGTAGAGCATCGTATAGGCGTGGTTATCGAAAATGCCGCGGTCGACGAACACCCGGCCATTTTCACTCAGAAAAGGCTTTTCCCTGGCCATCTGAAGAGACAAGATTCGGTAGCCAATATCTGTCTCTTCCCAAAACCGCTCAACCCCCGCTTCCAGCCTACTGGAGATCCAGTCAGTCGCCGCTTCGGCAATAACGGGCTCTCCCCGTTTTTCCAACTCTTCGATGATCGACGTCTTCCCTACCGACGACCCGCCGGTCAGAACGTACAGCAGCGCTGCAAGACAAAACCCAAGCATGACTCCCCCTTCTTCAAAGAAGCGAAAGACTTTAGGCTAAATGACACCTTTCAACAACAAATTTTTTTACAAATTCCTCAGCCATTCCCGCTAGAAAAATCGTAACTGACTGAGGTTTAAATGTCTTTGGAGCGATAAAAAACATCCCATTTTCCCATTTGGAGGGAACTCCAGCGCCTCAAAAATTTTCTGAATAATAAGGATACACAATCAAACACC
>DAIDLB010000033.1 GCA_027449725.1 Chlamydiota bacterium | reverse complement strand
TGAGGGCATTTAAGCTCGGCGATCAATCAGGTTTTCTCGATTCTTCAACTTTTTTCGGTATAATTATTTTAATATTAATGACAAAAAAGAGAAAACTTGATATAATTAACAGACTAAGTCATTAAGTTATGGGGAATTTAAGGTTATGGCATCAGTCGGATTAGAAACACAAGCTTCAAAAAGAAGCGCTTTTGAGACGTTAGGTCTTAAAATGAGGGACGCCCAAGGGCTCAATAAGGTGAAAGTTTTTGGAATCGCCTTCTTTTCCGCTCTGGCTGCTCTTATTACGGCGCCTGCAGCTCTTCGCGGGATCGATGTATTCGAGCGTTTAGTTACTTATGCCTATCCTGCAGAAATCGTGGATAGACCACTTGAAATTATTGACGAGAGCGGACCCAGAACCCTTGAATACGGAGAAGGCTCCTTTTTAAGAAGGATGCGAGAAACGGTTGTTTACCTGCCTGAAAAAGCAATTCGATCTGTGCAAAGCTATTTTCAAGAAGTGCGAGTAAATACCGGGCAGCTGGATGAGCTTGATACGAAGATAAAGAATTATGAAAATAGCGAGGATCAAACTGAGATCCTTTCCAATGTTCGCGCCGGCATTGTTGAGTTACGGGAAAATCAACCTTTAGAACCTCATCCCATCGACGCCTTTGCAAAGAGCTTACAGAAAACGCATTCTTTTAATTACGACTCTCGGCTTTCTAATGCTCTTCCTTGTGAAAGCGAAGGATTGCCACAGTTGACAGCAAGAGAGGGCGGGTTGCATTTTTATCCAATCGGGTTGGGTACTCGACCGATTAGGCATTGGGTTATGGTCGGTGTAGATACGGTTAATCGCACTATAGAATTCTACGATCCAAAAGGTCTTTCGATTGCAGATCGCGCATCTGTCCCTATTGATAAGTATCCAAGTCATACTCTTGAAGACTTGATGGATCATATCTCCCGGCACTACACTGGAGAATTTCCGGGTGAATGGACAGTCGTGCAAAATAGAGAGCCCCATCAGCGAGATACTTATAATTGCGGCGTGTATATCAGCAATTACATGAGACGGCGTTTAGAAGGCGAGTTCTTTCATTCTATTGAATCGAATGGCCTTAGCTTTGAAGCAGCAAGTACGACTGAGCGCGCATTGATGGTTCAAAAGATTTTGGATAGGACATGTCCACCAGATGAACCAAAGCCCACAAAAGAAGATATTGCAAAACGCAATCAGTTACGAGAACAAGACCAAAAAGCACGCGCTGAGACTGCAAAAGAAGATCGAGAGATGCAAGAAGCGGCTGTTCAGCAAATGAGAGCGGATGGCGATGCGGAAGGTGCGGATCTCATGGCTAATTGGGACTTCCAATAATCGCGTTCTACTCCCAGCGGTAGGCGGAGGAAGCGATCGTGAGGGGAACGTAGATCTCGACGAAGGCTTTTTGGAATAGGGGATCGTCCAGCGAGATGATCTCTTTTCCGCCGAACTCGGCGATTTTGGCCGGCGGGATCCGGATCCCGCTCTCTTTCATCTCCGCTTCGAGGAACCGGTCGCCGAAGCGGACCTTTCCATCTGTAAATTCCACAACGACAAAGCCCGATTGGGTATTCACAAGTTTCATAGCAGGCGTCTCCTCTTGGTAAAACGATCCGAGAAGAATCCCGATCGCCAGGATCAATAGTGTTGCAAAAGTCATCTTTTTTTTCATGAGGTGCTGCTCCAACCGTCTTCGAGCCCTTTGGAGCCGGCCATTTTTTGGTCGATCTCTTTGATCGTCATCTCGGGATTTTCAGCGACCAGTTTTTTCAGGAAGAGGAGCCGCTCCTTCAAGGCGAGGGCAGAACCTTCCAGGCCGAATTGCTCAAGCCGGTCAGCCAGAGCTTCGATCGGGATAGCTGCGATTTTCGCCCGTCCTTCTGCCGTAAGAGGTGTTTTGGCGTTGGGCAGGTAGCGGAGATTATTGCGGAGCTGTTCGTTTTTTTCAGGGAAGGCAAGGCCGTTATCGATCTTTTTGATCCCGAGGATCTCGTTGCCAATCGCATCCGTTGACTTGGGATAAACGAGAAAGTTGCCCATGTGTCCGTCAGTATCGTAGGTGCACCAGAGGAGGATGTTCGCATCCTCAAAATCGCGCGTATCGATTCGCGCCGCAATCTCTTCATCGGAAAGGCCCGCCAGCTGCAGGTTTTGCAGCCCCTCGGAGAGCACCTTCGAGTTTGGTACAAATTCCTGTACGGAGCAAAGCTTTTCACGGATCGGCTTGGCTGTGATGAGCCTCTCGTAACGCTCCCTCTCCGACGGATCGATTTCGTCGAGCTGGTCATGGAAGGCGTCGCTCTCGAGGATGGCGAGCGCTGTTCGGGGAGCCACGTTGGTTACTCCCAGAAGCTTCGCCGTTTCATAGGCTGCTACTTCTCTCATGGAAGAGAGATAGAGCGGCATGTTTTTCCGGATCGTACTTTCAGCGTAGGGGGTAGAAAAGCCTTTCCGGTTATTGAGGCAGCAGATGTCTTCATCGATCGGTTTGACGACGTAGCGTACCTGGCCGTTTTCATCGGAGAGGAAATAGGAGCCGCTGATCCCATCCGAGATGGGCGAGAGGCTATCTTGGGGGAAGAGGTAAGCCCCTTGTTTATTTCGGCCGAAGGAGAGTTCATTTAAGCCGAGATGAATCGGGTCGAAGCCACCGATAGCCCGGATGTAGGGACGCCAGGTTTCTTTGACCTGTGCTATCTGGCCTCGCCGCTGCTGGATCGCGGCGTAGAGGCTCTCAACCGTCGGGAAGTCTTGGACAATCGAATACCAGTCCCAGCCAAATCCCCACTTGTCGCTTGGGGTCGGGATCTCGATAGACTCGGTTGTTGTAAGATAGGCGAGGCTGGCCGAATCGATGGAAAGAGTCGAAAAGGAGGGGGACTGCTCCGTAAGCAAAGAGGTTAGGGCGTTTCGGAGCGCGTTAGCTACGAACCATTGCGATGCAAGCCGCACCGGTAGACCTTTTGCAAGAGGTTTTTCAAGCAAAATGGCCGGCTGGGCCCCGCGGATAGCTGCAATATTTAAAGTCATAGTAGGATCTCCTGTAAATATAATATCGAATTAGATTGATTAATCGACAGAAGAATGATTTTTTAAATAAACTCAAACAACCCCAAGAATCGGAAGATAGGCTCAAGCAGGCCTATAACCGATTCTTGGAGTATAACTAAAGAATGTCGTCATCTGCTGTTTGCTGAGATGCTGGGGGTAAATTTGCCGAAAACGAAGGGACAGGATTGGCCGCTGTCGCTTGAGAACCCCATACAGCCGTCCCTAAGCTACTGACATTTCTTGAGATGCGGTCGTTCGTTATAGAGAGGTAACTTGAAGCGTATTGGCCATCGGTGACTCTGGCGAGAGTTTGTTGAAGCCGTCTATGAGGATGGTTTCTAATCCAGTTGATTTCGGTAAGGGCTTTTTTTGCCAAATCCTGGATTTTAGAAAGATTTTGAGACATTACGGACATCCTCGAACGAATTTCGGAATGGTAATTCTCGATCTCCTCTCCAGCCCCTGTATGGATAAATTTTAATTTGGCGATCGTTGTCGCATCCAATAAGACCCAGTTCAACTGCGAAAATTTCTGATGCAAAGAACCTGAAAGATCAACGAGCTGCTGTTGCTGGCTGGCAAAGGAATTAAGAGCGGTTGTCCAATAAACAAACCGTTCCTCTAAATACCGCTTATCCGGGTAGCGCTCCCGGCTGTCATACTCGTCATTTTCCGCATCATAATTTTTTCGAGCCACTTGAATGTTCCGCTCAAAATCGAGAACCCACTGTTCCTGCGATTTGAAGTGCTGCTCAATGTCTGCTGCTAAAAGAAGCGCTCGGCTTTGGGAATAATCAATGCTGCTCATGGAATTCACTCATCTAAAAAGGGATTATTCTTTTTCGGAGGTTCTTCGCCGAAGAGGCGTTTTGCTTTATCGAGGAAGGTTTTGTTGGCGGGCGGGAAGTCCAGGGGGCTGAATTCTTCGCAGAGGTTGGAGGCTTCCCTGTCCCGAACATAGTCGGTGCCGGGAACGGCGCAGTCGTTCGGCTTGCCCGGACTATAGTAACGGCATGTTTTACAGACGTGGAGGTCTGAGCCGCACTTCGGACAGGCGGCCCGGAAGGGGATCCTTCCGCTCTCTTCGGTTTGGTGGGCGCATTTGAAACAATAGACTTTCATCAGAAAAACCCTTCCAAAAACCAGTTGAGATCAAAATGTTTTCCCTGTTCAGAGAAAAAATTGACGAGCACATGGCTGCGGTTTAGCAGGTTTGGCTCTTCGCTCATTTCTTTATATAACTTACAAAGAGTATCTGCGTCGAGAAGTTCGATGCGTCGTTTCAAGAGATCGGGCAAATCCATTTGGCCGCATTGGGGATTTTCGGAAGAAAATTGATTCCATACAGCATAGATCATCTGTTCATAATCAGGAAAGGTCAGGTTTGGACGGCTTAGATCGACCTGATACATATCTTGCGCCTTTCTCCAGGTATCATAGAGTTTGGGAGGCCACAAATTCGCATCGGATGTCAGGATGGCATAAAAAAAATAGATCGCGGAGGCTTGATAGATCGGCTTGGCATGGCTTTTAAAAAAGGACTCCGCGTCCCGTTTGCAGGCAAATTGTTTTTTCGCCTGGATAATCTCGTGAAAATCCCTGGTTTGGTCTTTGTATGCATCCAGGATTTTTCTTGGCTGAAAATGCCTGCGGCAAAGGTCGATCTTCTCCTGCAGATCCCCCAGACGCGCATGGCATTTGGGAAACTGGAGTTCCTGCGTCTCCGGCGAGTAGGTTTGCTCAATCAGAAGGCGCAGCTGCTGTCCGTCCCGATGGCGCGGATCCAGATAGGTGATGTCCCTTGATAGCGCGGAGAGCTCCGACATCAAAAATCGCTCCCGATCCCTGTCAAGGGTAGGAAAATAGGCGTTGTTCCTTAGGTGGTGGAAGAGCCGTTTCCAAGCCGCTGACGGCTCGAGGTGTTTTCTTGGGTGGGGATCGAGGATTCCTTCAGGACAAAACTGGGTCCAGTATTCGGGTGAAGCGCGCTCTAAACACTTCTGAAGCGCCCTTCCTTCTTTTTCCTCAAGAACCCACGCCAGGTCGAACAGCTCGCTATTTTCAATCGTAACGTAGTAGGCTATAGACAAGAGGTCGTCTAATTCCGATTTGTTCGCCTTGTCTATTTGTTTGCAGAAATTCCGAATCTCTTTCTGCAGCGCCCCCAAGTCCTCGAACCGGAGGTAAAAGGGGAGCAATGGATACTGCTCCATCAAATCATCTGCAATGCCCCGATACCCCGTTTTCGGCATGGGCCGTTGAAGGGCGCGATGAAAAAGGTAAAAAAGAGAGTGAGGGGTAAATCGCCTTGTCTCCACTAAGGATGCAAGGTAAATCCAATGAAGGGCCGTTTCCAAAGGTTGCGTTCTCTGGCGCGAGATGCAGAAGACGGCATTATGAAATGAAGCTTCCGTTTGCCGGGCAATCCAGTCGACAAGATATTTGTCGCTTTGCAACATTTTGTCTGCAATGGCATCGAGAGAGTCGCCATTGGCCAAGAGCGGAGAGATCGCTTCCCAAAGTTTGGAAGCCCAGGAGTGGTTCCCGTTGCTGAGCTGCTGAGCGTCGCGGTTGTCGATCGGAGGCAGCTCCGTAGGGAAGACGGCGGAAGGTGTATAAGAGGAACTTCTTCGAATGTTCTGCATATTATCTTCTTCCTACCGGAGCGCGCGCCGGATTTTGGGTTTGCGCCGAGATAGGCTGAGAGGGAGTTCTTCCTCCCCCGCTAACCGGGGCCCTTATGGCCGGATCTACAGAAGGGAGATGTGCAACGGGAGTTCTTCCCCCCGTTCCCACCGGAGCGCGGGCGCTTGAGGGAGGTGCAATCCGGATGGGAACTCTGGGTCTCGGAGTCGCGGGAGGATAGGGGGTGGGAAGAATTCGGGGTGCAACATAGGCCGGCTGTACGGTATGCACGCAAAGGGGAGGCGATGCGACCGAAACGGCCGAGCCGAGGGGAAGCGTAAAGAGGAGCGATACGAACAGGATACAAGCGCTCACGGGGACGGCGAACTCCCAAGGAGCGGCGAGCAGGAGCGCGACTGATGCGAGGATCCCGATCGCCAGGAAGTGGGCCTTAGACTCGGTTGACGAGTGGTGGACAAAGATAGGCTCTCTAGGCGGCAGAGCAGGGGAAATGGGAGGGATCATGAGATGTCTCCTTGCTGAAATTCGAATCGTTTTTTAAAGGAAGTGAGGTCTTTCGGCAGCTTGAGCTCCTGATTTAGATAGTCGCAAAGAAATTGGCCGCGCTTTCGCTGATCGATCGCATAGATGCTTTTCGAGAGCGGCAGCAAATCTTTCGCGGGCAAGGCCGCGATGATCAGATGCATCCATTCGTTGAGATCCATTCCAAAGTGTTCATCGCAATAGCCATAGAGAAATTCTTCGGTCTCCGCTCTCTTTGCAAGTTGGGCCAAAAGCTCCAGAGCCGCTTGATAGATCACCCTGTCGTTTGTGAAATAAAAACGATCGAGTTCTGTTTCCTCTGCTTTTGGAGGATGGATCGAGTCGAGCAATTGTTGACACTGCCTTGAGCGGCGTCCGAGCGCTACGAGGATCTCTTGGCACGGAAATTGTGTTTGGCAACGTTCCAATTGGCGGAAAAGAGGGGGGAAATCCCGTCTGCATTTGGGAAACATCCGATATCCATAGCCACTATCGCAATAGCAATTCTGGGAAAGAAAGAAAAGGTTGTCTTTGTCCATTGAAAGGGCTCTCTCCAGTTCTTTCAGATCCGTCATCCAGCTTCGAAAGTTCTTTATATTTTCTATCAGGAGTTCGCGATCTTTTTTCAGGGGCCGGGAGATGGTTTCTCTAAAGAGTTCTGCAACCCGATTCCAGGATTTGCAATGCGCGCCGACAATCAGACTCCAATGACCAGGATCGCTGATCTTGAATAGTCGATCCCGCTCACCGTGAAAATTGTTTTCATATGTCCGAATCGTCGTAATCAGCTCTGTTGTCGAGAGCGCAAACAAATAGAGCTGCCGAATGGATTCGGGGAGCTCCGAGTCGGGGAAGTCTTTAGCCGCCGCCTGCAGTTTTTTTAAAGGGATCTCCAGCACGGAAAAAATGAAAGCGTGATCCTGTATCAAAAGATGAGCGGTCTGTTCCGGAGTTTTGCCTTTGGCCAAGTATTTACAGAGGATTTTGCAGATTGTTTCCGGTCGCAATGGAGCGCGGGGGCGCATGGCATCCGGATGGACGGCAAGGGGGGGCTGAGGGGGAGCGACCGGCTCTGCGGGAGGTAAAGCTGGTTGCAAAGAAGGCGCGCTGCGCGCCACTTCCGCGTAGGATCTTACAGGATGGAGTGCAACGGACATGGGACTCCTTTAAAATTGCCGGGCGCGGACGTAGTGGTTCATGTTTGAGTTGATCAGGATGGAATCATAGTTTGGCTCCCAGCCGCTGTTCGATCCCACCAGGATACAGTCATTGAGGATCCATTGGCAAAAGTTGGAAAAATCGCGCGGGCAAATCTCCCAGCGGGTTCCATCGGTCAAAAAGGCGAGGCCCTGCTGAAAGTCGAAGTGCGAGAGGAATTTCGCATGGCAATTGGCCAATACCGGCCCCAAAAAGAGGTTGACGGGGACGCTTCCTCCCGTCGTCAGGTTGAGGAGCTTGTATTGGAACGCGGAAAACCATTCCTGGTTCTGCGTCAAGACAAGCGGGTCGGACGAGCTCCAATAAAAGATGTCGCAAAGGGCGCTCTGGTCAGTCTTCCAGACAGCCCCGTCTTCCAGCTCCAAGGAATCGCCCATGACAGAAAGGGCCGTCATCCAATGACAGCTGGGCGGGTAGTAATAAGAGGGCGAGTGGCAGTTTTGGATAGGCCGAAACGGTTCGGCTGCCAGAAGCAGGGGAGCGAAGAGCAGGGAAAAGAGCAGTCGTCTCATGGAATCCTCTTAAAATTTTAAAAAGACGCAAAGCGTACCATGCAAACTCATTTTTTGTATAGCAGAGAGGGGGGGACTTGTATTATGAGGAGGACGAATGCGCGCGATCCTTGTCTTTGTTCTCTTTTTTTCAACTCTCCATGCGGTGCGGCAGACCGACCTCTTTTCCGTCAGCACCGGCATTTTCGATCTGATGCGCGAAAAGCATCGGACCTGGGAGGTCAGCCTGGAATACAAGTTCCATTTTTCCCGCCCCAAAGCGCCTCTTCATTTTCTCGAATTCCGCCCCCTTGTCGGCGCAATGGCAACGGTGAAAGGGTCAACCTATCTCTATGCGGGTCTGAACCTCGACCTCTTCCCGTGCGACCAGATTGTGGTTGCACCCGGCTTTGCTGCCGGATGGTATCAGGCGGGCAATGGAAAAAATCTCGGCTATCCGGTCGAATTCCGGAGCGGGGTCGAGCTGGCCTGGCAATTTAAAGATGCAAGCCGGCTCGGCATTCACTTCTACCATCTTTCCAATGCCGGGCTCGGCAGAAGAAATCCCGGAGAAGAATCTTTTGTTTTGTTTTACGATATTCCAATTAAGTCTGGCTTTCCGTTTTCGGTTAATTAAACTTACTTGACAGATTAATTTAGATAAGCGATTATAAGTGAGTCTGGACGCTGCGGAACGGATTCATGAGTCAAGAGATTCCCTTTGAGCCCTTTCCATTTTTTTCCGACCCGCATCACCAGACGATTATCAGCAGCTTTTTCAGCGTTCTTTTCGAGCCATATTCCGAATCGAGAAAGATCCATCTCCCTGACGGCGATAAACTTTCGCTCGAGATCACAACGCCGCGCGGATGGAAGGAGGGAGATCTGACCGTGGTGATGGTGCATGGCCTTGGCGGATCGCATCAGTCTCCCTATTTAGTTCGTTTGACCAAACGGCTGGAAGAGCAGGGGATTCGCTCGGTACGGATCAACATGCGGGGCTGCGGATCGGGTAAAGGGCTGGCCAAACAAATGTACCATGGAGGGCGGTCTGAAGATATTTTTCAGGCGCTCATGCAACTGAAAACAGAGGCGCCGAATTCCCCTTTTCTTCTGATAGGCTTTTCTTTGGGAGGGAATATCGTCTTAAAGCTCAGCGGCGAGCTGGGCGAGCTGGCCAAAGAATTCCTCATTGGGGTGATTGCTGTCAGTCCGCCTGTCGACCTTTATTCAAGTGTAGTGATGATCGGCCATCCCGACAATGCGATGTACGAGAAGTACTTCATCGGGCTGATGCGGGCTGATGTCCACTACCGGCACAAGAAATTCAAAGACTTGCCTCGGGTCCGGCTACCCCGCAAGCTGAAGTTTTATGAGTTCGACCAGATTTATACGGCGCCCAACTATGGCTTTCGGGACGCCAGGGATTACTACGACAAATGCAGCGCCCTGAAATTCATCCCCGACATCGCTCTTCCCTGCAAAATCCTTTTCGCTCAAGACGATCCGATCGTCTCCCCCAATTCTCTGGATGGAATAGCCCTTCCCAAAAACATCGGTGTGTTCAAAACAAAACGGGGTGGGCATATGGGCTATCTCGCCCATCCTTCCGAAGGAAAGGGGATCTATTGGCTCGATTCCCTGCTTCTCGACTGGATCATCGGAGATTCTTGATCATTTTTCGGCAAGGCTTTACCATTCATCGCTTTTTATGGGGTGCCAGCCATGATTTTTTATGCTTTTTTTCTCCTCTTCTCATCCGCTTTGTTCGGCGAGACGATTTCCACTTTTTACGGTCCATTGGAGGTCGAAGAGCCCGTGCTCTCTGAACTGATCCATTCGCAGCCGTTTCAAAGACTTAAATTCATCCACCAGTATGGTGTGGGCTATTACATCAAGACCCACCCTGAAGAATACACCCGTTTTGACCATTCTTTGGGTGTGTTTGCCATTTTGAGGGTCAATGGAGCCTCTTTGGAAGAGCAGATCGCGGGGCTTCTCCACGATGTGTCCCACACGGTCTTTTCCCATGTGGGCGATTGGGTTTTTTCAAAGGAAACTGAGGAAGACGATTATCAGAATCAGATTCATGAGCGGTTTTTAGCCGATTCCGGCATCGAGGCGATTTTGAACCGGTACGGCCTTAGCAGCGAAGAGATTTCGCCGAAACGGCCCTGTTTTACCATGCTGGAGCAGCCCCTCCCCGATCTCTGCGCTGACCGGATCGACTACAATATCCAAGGAGCCTATTTTCAGGAGTTTCTCACTTTGGAAGAGGCCAAACGGCTCTTTAGCGGTCTTGTTTTCGAAGAAGGACGCTGGATTTTGCCAAATCGAGATTTGGCTCTCAAATTGGCCCGTTTTTCTCTTTTTATGACGGAGGACTGCTGGGGAAGCCCAACCAATTCGCTCACTTCAAGATGGTTGGCGGACGCGATCGTCCAGGCATGTAAAATGGGCGTTTTGTCCTGGGATGAGTTTCACTTTGGAATCGATCAGGACGTTTGGGAGCGCCTCGCTGTTTCTCAGGATCCGCTGATCCGGGAACGGATGGA
>DAIDLB010000032.1 GCA_027449725.1 Chlamydiota bacterium | reverse complement strand
AACGCATTCAAAATCCCGCGGCGGGATTTTGGCGGACGTCCGGTCCAACATGGTCCAGGCAGGGGGATTTTTTGAGAGTGGATGGTCTGCAGGATATAGGAGAGTTCTACGAGGGTTTCTGGAATGGGACCTGCTTCATGTTCGAGGTCAGGGAAAAAAGTTCGTTGAATTTGGTGTAGACCGTGTGATATAAGTGTGAGGAATTTGTTCATCGCCTTGCCCTTGTGTGGTTGTCGCAGACGACATTTTAGGGTAAGGCGAGACTTTTTTCAAAACTTTTTACTTTTCAAAGCCCTGACGAAGAAGGGGTTTTGCAACTGCCTCTATCTATAGTAGTATATTGGTGTATCAGGTAGCGGCAGCATCTCTTTTTGGGGTATTGGCAAGTAAATTCATCACAAATACAATTGGTCTGATATCGCCAAACTGGAAGTTGTGCGACAAGCTGAAAAGGTTGTCTTCGGTTTATAGAAAGTATATGGATAAGTCTTCTGAATAATCTGGATGTGCTCCGAGCCAGGAGCGAAACGCCCGGTTGTAACAATGTCCTCCACTTCAACAATGCGGGCGCATCTCTTTTGCCCGCGCCTGTGGTCGACGCTGTGAATGCGCATTTCCGGCTGGAAGCCGAGATGGGCGGTTATGAAGCTGCAGAGGCGGCCAAAACAACGGTGCAGGGATTTTATGCGGCTGCGGCCCAGCTCATCGGTTGCTCGCCGGAGGAAATCGCCTATCAGGAAAGCGCCACCCGAGCCTGGGACATGGTCTTTTATGCCCTGCAATTCCAGCCGGGCGATCGGGTTTTGACAGCCAAAGCCGAGTATGCCAGCAACTACATCGCCTTTCTCCAGATCGCGAAGAAAACGGGAGCCGTGATCGAGGTGATCCCGGACGATCCCTACGGCCAGATTTCCTTATCTGCTTTGGAATCGAGGATTGACGCCAAAGTCAAGCTGATCGCGATCACGCACGTTCCGACGCAGGGCGGGCTCGTCAATCCTGCTCAGGCTGTGGGGAGGGTCGCCCGGGATGCCGGCGTCTTCTATTTGCTCGACGCCACGCAGTCCGTTGGCCAAATGCCGATCGATGTGGGAGAGCTGTATTGCGATGCGCTTTGCACAACAGGCCGAAAGTATCTGCGGGGGCCTCGCGGCACCGGCTTTTTGTATGTAAAACAATCGAGGATTGAAGAGCTTGAGCCTCCTTTCCTCGATCTGCATGCAGCTACCTGGACAGGCCTCGATCGGGTTCATATCCGGAATGACGCGGCCCGCTTTGAAACCTGGGAGCGCAATTATTCCAACATGCTCGGCCTTAAAACCGCCATGGAATACGCCTCCTCCTGGGGCCTCGAGACTATTTGGGCTCGTATCCGCTTGCTCTCCG
The DNA here is from genome assembly GCA_027449725.1 of Chlamydiota bacterium. Lineage (GTDB taxonomy): Bacteria > Chlamydiota > Chlamydiia > Chlamydiales > SM23-39 > JAKBAE01. The sequence continues at coordinate 5,733 of DAIDLB010000032.1, read as the reverse complement.
CAACGCTCCGCGCCAAACTCTCCTCCATCCCGAAAGTCCAGATCCGGGATTTGGGAGAAGAGCAATGCGGGATTGTCACCTTTACTGTCAATGGATTGGATTCAGAAGGCATTGTCCAAGCTCTCCGCAAAAAACAAATCAACGTCTCGCTTTCGCGCGTTGAATATGCACGCCTGGACTTCGAGGCGCGGGGACTCGAGAGCGTTGTGCGCGCTTCCGTCCATTACTACAATACGGAGGAAGAAATCGAGCGCTTTTGCCAAGAAATTGAAGAATTGGCATAAGAAGACGATCCTTTTCGAGAGCCCCATGAAACCATTGATGAGAGCTATTGGACGATCTTCTTTAAAAACCGCCCCGCTTGTTTTCGGCGGAAATATTTTTGGCTGGACGGTAGATGAACAAACTTCCTTTCAACTGCTCGACGCCTTCTTCGAAGCAGGGTTCAATTTGATCGATACCGCAAATATTTATTCGAACTGGGTGCCCGGAAACGCGGGCGGAGAATCGGAAGAGATCATCGGAAAATGGGCCAAACTCCGCCGCTGCCGCGAAAAAGTGCTTCTCGCTACGAAAGTGGGTATGGAAATGCGGGGCGCGCAAGGTCTTTCGAAAGCCCATATCTTCCAATCGGTGGAAGAGTCGCTCCAGCGGCTGCAGACGGATTATATCGATCTTTACTATGCTCATAAAGATGACACTGCACGCTCTGTAGAAGAGCCGTTGGAAGCCTTTGCCCAGCTGATCCGTCAGGGAAAGGTGCGGGTCATCACTGTTACAGCCCCCATCGACAGCGCAACCACGCTTAAGCGATTACACACCCTCATGGAAGCCTCCCGCCTTTCATTAGACCCGGAATCGCTGGCTATTCTAGATGAGCGTTAAAAGGAGCCGATCCCCAGAGCTTTAACGCAGTCCTACAGCCTATCTTTAAGGTTGTTTGGGTATATTTTGCAGTCTCCTTGGAATTTTACACACCGTCCATCTACAATACGGTTGATGGGTGCTCGACTTCGCAGGTGCGGCTACGCCGTATTTCTTTGTGCGCTGGTTGCCGCTTTAAGCTGGCATGCGCTCCTCTCTGTCTGTATCCGGGAGGCTGTGTTTTGGCGCTTCGGCTGCGCTCTTTCTTTCCAAGGGCTCTCGATCGCAAATGGCTCTCTTGTTCTCAGCGATGCCCATCTCGTTAAAAATCAGGACTTCGACTTGTCCGTTCAAAGCGTCCAAATCGGACTCTCTTTAAAAAAACCTGTTGCGATTCTCTTGACGCGCCCCCATCTTGTGTTTCCGAACGGCATTCCCGATCGGATGGTCCAAAGCGGAGAGGCGAGCGGGAGAGTTCGGATCGAAGTCAGTGACGGCACGTATGAGGTCGGGGGAGCCAATCCCCTTTTGGGGAGCTTTGCGTACCGAGACAAGAGGCTTTTCGTGGAAGGAGGAGACGGATCCCTTTCCATCGCAAAGTCGGAAGAGAGGCTCGAATGCGCTTTGGAGCGGTTTCCTCTGGCTCCCTTTGCCCATCTCCTTACATTTCCAGATCTTCAGCCTGTCGATGGCGTCCTCAGCGGGTTTGTCCATGTTGCGGAAGATAGGGCGTTTTTGCGCCTCAGCCTGGAGAATGGCGGATGGCTGTCGGACCGTTGGGCTGCCGCCGGGGGAGTGGGTCGGTTGGAGGTTGAGGGGGAGGTTGATCCCGGACTGCAATCGGTCCGGAGGATCAAGGTTCGGCTGCAAGACGCCTGCGCGGTTCGGAAATCGAGCCGGATCGAGGCCCTTTCGGGGATCCTCTTTTACAATGAGGGGATTGGTCTCAGATGGGAGTTGGACGGCAGAGATTTTTCCTGGCACGGAAAGAATTTTAAGGACAAATGGCTGCAAAGCCGGTTGCGAATTGGCAAAGCTTCAGCCACTCTCGATATGGAGCAGGGGGGTGAGGAGCGGCTTTGGTCGCTTGCTTTGGACGCAGCGGACGCTCCCTTCTTTCAATGGATCTCCGATTTTGGCCCCCAGGTCGATTGGCCGTACCGGTTTGCCGGAGGCGAGCTGCAAGGCAAGCTTCTTTGCGTGGAACAGGAAGGGCGGATTGTCAAGTGGAGAGCGACCGCGGTTGAAGGAACCAATTTGGCCCTCATTGCACCGGGCGGGGAGATCGGATGCCGGCGCTTTTCTGCCGCTGCAGGATGCAAAGACAATCAGCGGATGAGTGTTGACGGTTCGGTCCAACTGGAAGGGGGGAGCCTCCTCTTCGCGGGAGGTGCGGTTGCCGATCTGCATGCAAATCTTACGGTTTCCGAAGGGCTTATCCGGGAAGGGACAGCGCATGCCGTCTGCAACGGATTGGAATCGGCAGCGGTTTTTTCGGGATCGCTGGAAGAGGTCGGGGCCGAGGTGCGCGTGCGGGGGCCCTGGATCAATTTTGGCAGGTGCGCCGGCCTGAATTTGCCGGTGATGAACCCGGTTGAAGCACTTTTCTCTCTCAAAGGAGACTGGAAAGAGTTTCGCGTAGCCGCGTGCATGTCCTTTTCCGGTGAAGAGAGCCTTGTCGGTTCGGCAAGGGTGAAAGATCTCAAGGTGTGCGAGGCGGCGCTGCAGGCCAATCGCTTCGATCTCTCGCGTCTCGACGCAAGCTGGTTCGGCGCCACCGATCTCTCTCTGCAGGTTGCCGACCGAAAATGGAGCGGAAAGGCGCTGGGCGAAGATCTCTTTTTCAAATGGAAGGACGCGTTTGTCTGGATTCCAACTCTTAAAGCTCAGGGCGAATATGTTGAGGGACGCCTCTTCGCTTCTACGGAGGCCCTGGAAGGGGAGGCCGCCTTTCTGGGCGAGGCGGTTCCGTTCAATGGATCGCTTTCTTTGGAAGACCGTCTGTTGACCGTCCGGCTGGAAAAGGCCGATGCGGCCGGCATCGACCTTGCCGGCGAGGCGTTTTTCAGTCTGGAAAAAGACATCCCCTTTGCTTTCGAATCCTCGCGCTTTCAGGGAGATCTCGGCGGAGCTGCCGAGTTTGCCTCTCTTTCCTTGGCCGGAAAGATATCAAACGGTTCATTTTCTCTGGATGGCTCCTTATTGCAAGACCCCATGTCCTGGAACTGGGCGCTCGACGGGTTTTTCTCCGAGATCGCTCATGGAGCGATCCGGGGGGCTGAGGCCAACGTATCCCTTGATTCCAAAGTCGGGCTCCGCTCTCTCTCTGATTTGCAGGGGGATGTCCAAATCGGAGAAGCGGAGTTTCCGATCCGCGGATTTGCCCTCTATCGGGAGGGGGACTGGGAATTCGACGTGAAGTTGGAAGATCGCTTCCGCGATCTCGCGCGTCTGGCCGGATCCGCGTTCAGCGACGCTGCCCACGTCTCCTTTCAGTTCGATCCGGATAAAAGCCATCTGCTCGGCGTCCGGCTCCAAGTGCAGGAGTGCAAGGCCGGCGCCGATCGGTTGGAAACGCTCAAGCTCGCAGCCAAAATCTCTTCTGAAGAGCTTCGCTCCTGGAAGCGCTCTCTTCAGGCAATCGACCGGCGCATCGGGTCTCTTTTGGACGCTCCCTTTGAAGGGACCTTTGCAGCGGAAGCGGACCTTCGGGCAAACGCTCTTTCCCTGGTGCGGATCGGCGGGGAGGAGGTGACGTGGAAAGGGAAAAACTTGGCCTTGCATCTCGCGCTTCTTCAAAACGGCGGGAAGTGGAAGGTGGAAGCTCTGCAAGTCGGGGGCGCCACAGGGGAGGCGAGTTTTTTCAGGACGGAAGAGGGCTGGCAGATCGAGGGCGGGGTGCTTCGCCTGCAAGACGGCGCCGAAGCGGCCGTTGTTGGATGGATCAGTCCCGACTTGCAATGCGAACTTTCGATTGAGTCGCTCTCCCTCCCTCTGGACAAGATGGGAGTTTTGGGAGAGGTCGAAGGCAAAGGGAGCGCGAACTTCGATTGGAGAGAGGATTTTCGCTTTGAGACAGACCTTGATCTCTCCTTGAGCTCTTTGGCGATGGACGGTTTTCGGATCGAAAACAAGAGGCCGCTCCAACTCCATTTTTCAAAAAGGCAAGGACTTCTTGTGCGCGGCCTTGACCTCGAAGTGCGAAAGACCGATTGCGACATCTCCCCCCTCTCGGTGCGGATCGGTCTCATGCAAGTCGATTTGGCTGAAAAAGAGTGGCGCCTCCACCATTCCCATCTCCGGTTGCCGACCGATTCATTTTCCTTTTTCCTGCAAAAGCTCGATCCCGCCCATCCGGTGGCGGGCCTCTTGAGAGCCCTAGATTCAAAAAGCGATCTCGAATGTTTTGCCGAGATCTCGTTTGCAGAGGACCTTTCCCGTATTTCCTGTTTTATGAAGGAAGGGTTTATCCCCTTTTTCGGCGCTGTCCGGCATCTGCAGAACGTCGATTTTCGCTATGAAGGAAATGCCGTAAATCTCGATTTTCTCGCGCTGCACCAGGGCCATAGCCTCAAGATCGGTTCCCTTGTCCAGATCGACAAGCTCTCCGGTCTTCTCACGCTCGAAGACGAGGGTCGTCCGCCCGAAGAAGGGGAGAGAGCGATGGCTGTGCAGTGGGGGATCGATTCGAAAAAAGGGTTTGTCATCCACTCGGTCGAGGGGGCTTTCGGCGGCATCGAAGCCGCTTTCCACGAGGAGGTGGGCGAGCAGTCTAGCCTCATCGGTTCGGCAAAACTCGATTGCGGGTATCTATCCGAGATCCTCTCTCCCCGAATCAGCCGCGTCTTCAATGAACTGAAGATGGGGAAGGGCTATGAATTAAAGGGGCGTCTTTCTTATGGCTCCGGTTTGAAAGGGGTAGAGTTTAAAGGGCTTCTCAGCGGCAAAAATTGTGAGCTTTGCGGTTGGCAGATCCGCTCGCTCCTCTCGCAAATCGAGATTGGAGCTTCTCTTGTCCGCCTTTTTGAGCTGAAGGGGAGCGATGCGGCCGGCATCCTCAAGATCGACCGGTTGAACATGAGCCAGAAGGAAGACGAACCGTGGAAGATCGCCATGCCGAGCTTCAAACTGCTTGAATTTCGGCCAAGCCTGCTCCAAAAGGTGGGGCGAGACGTGGGACCTGTGGGGCCGCTTGTCATCCGCGAGCTCGAGATGAAAGACTTTCGGGGAGAATTAGAAGAGAGTCTTACCTACACGGCGAAAGGGACTCTCTCATTTATCAACTCCTTCAAGCGCGAGCACACTGTCTTCGATCTTCCGGCAGACGTCCTTGGCCGTATCTTCGGCCTTGACCTCGAATTGTTGATCCCTGTCAAAGGAAACCTGACCTTCGCCCTGAAAGAAGGGAAGTTCTGGCTCGATGACCTCCAGGGCGCTTATAGCGAAGGGAAGCGCTCGAAATTCTTTCTCGTCAAAGAAGGCGCCTCCCCGACGATCGATCTCGACGGCAATGTGAACATCCTCGTCAAGATGAAGCAGTATGTCCTCTTTAAGTTCACCGAGAACTTTCTCCTCTCGATCGACGGCACTCTGGGGAGCCCTTCTTACAGTCTGCAAAAGAAAAGCCGCATCCAAAAGCTGTTAGGGCTTTAGAAGCTGTCCTAAAACCTGGGTTCGTCGAGTTTTCGGGTTCTTTTGAGCCAAGATCAATTCTTTTTCAGAGGGTGCCTGTGAGGTGGAACGGGTATAGCCCCCCGAAAAAGAATTGATCTTGGCTCAAAATAATCTCGAAAACTCGACGAACCAGGTTTTAATACCATTCCAAAAAAATAAATTCATAAATTAGCCCAGGATCTGGAACATAGATTT
>DAIDLB010000031.1 GCA_027449725.1 Chlamydiota bacterium | reverse complement strand
ATTCGGGTTCCACAACATCATTCCGAGCCTGACGCACTATTTGCATGAAGACCTCCGGAGTGTCCGCAAGGCAATTTTGGGGGGCAGCCTTTTGGCCCTTTGCATCTATCTCCTCTGGACGCTCTTTGTCCTCGGGATTGTGCCGGTGCCGATGCTCCAGGAGTCGTACCAAAACGGCGAAGAGGCGACCGTCGCCTTGCAGAAAATTCTTGGATCGAGCGTCATCGGGGGACTTGCCCAGAGCTTTGCTTTCTTTGCGATCGTCACCTCGTTTCTAGCCCAGGGGCTGAGCCTGGTCCATTTCATCGCAGACGGCTTGAAGGTAGTGTCTAAACATCACCGCGAAAGCGGGCTCCTTTCCCTCGCGGCGATTCTACCGCCGGCCATCCTGGCAATCGTCTATCCGGCTCTTTTTTTCAAGGCGCTCAACTTTGCCGGCGGGATTTGCGCGGTGATCCTCTTTGGGATCATGCCGATATGCATGAGCTGGATCGGCCGCTATAGAAAGCAGATCGCATCTCCCTATGTTGCCTGCGGAGGCAAGGTGTCCCTTGTTTTCGCATTTGCCTTTGCCCTCCTCATCCTGATCCGCGAACTCACCCGAATTTTTGGTTTTTAGATGCTATTGCAAACAAATCGCATGATTGGAGGAATCCTCCTCGTTGCCGGAACCGCGATTGGCGCCGGCATGCTGGCCCTGCCTGTGCTCACGGCATTTGGGGGATTTATTCCTTCGCTTTGGCTCCTTGCCTTTTGCTGGATCTTCTTTTTTGCCACCGCGTATCTCCTCCTCGAAGCGAACCTCGCGATGCCGAGCGAGTCGAATATGATCAGCATGACTGGAAAAATGCTTGGGGCTGCGGGCAAGGCCGTCTGTTGGATCTCGTATCTCCTCCTGCTCTACTCCCTTTTGGCCGCCTATCTTTCGGGCGCCTCGCCTCTCATCCTCGAGATTGCGGCTGCTGCAACCGGGGTTGTTTTGCCCGACTGGACGGGGCCGCTTGTCATGCTCTTTCTCTTTGGTATTTTTGTGTACCTGGGGACCCGGCTCGTCGATTGGGTGAACCGGATTTTGATGATCGGACTCATCGCCACCTATTTTCTCCTCGTCGGTTTTTTACCCGGGAATATGGACACCTCCCTTCTTGCTTACTCGAATCCTTCGGCCATCTGGATTGCCCTGCCCCTCCTCTTTACCTCTTTTGGGTTTCACGTCGTGATCCCGAGCTTGACGACCTATCTCAAACACGACAGGAAAAAGCTGATCTGGACACTCTTCATCGGCAGCTCGATCCCCTTTGCCGTCTATGTCGTATGGGAAGCCCTGGTGCTGGGGATCGTCCCCCTCTCCGACTTGAGCGTGGCTTGGGCGGAAGGGCAAAGCGCGGCGTCGCCGCTCGTCCTTCATCTCCAAAATCCGTGGATCAGCAGCGCGATCCACGCGTTTTCGTTCTTCGCCATCCTGACCTCTTTCCTGGGCGTATCGCTCAGCCTGTCAGACTTTCTGGCCGACGGTTTTAAGATCAAAGGGCACACCTGGGAAAGAGAGATCTCGTGTCTGATGACCTTCATCCCTCCGCTCCTCTTTGTCTACATGTATAAGAAGGGGTTTATCCTGGCGCTTCAGTTCGCAGGCGTGTTCGTGGCCATTTTGCTCTGCATCCTGCCGGCGTTGATGGCGTGGACCCTCCCTCGCTTTAAAAAGCCGCTTTTGCGCTGTCTGCTCGGCGGCGTGATCCTCTTTGCGCTCTTCATGATCGGGCTTTCGGTCTGCGAGCAGATGGGCCTTTTGCAAGGCCTGACGGAGAACTATGTTTCGGCTGCAAACTGAGTTTCAGCCTGCCGGCGACCAGCCCGAGGCAATCGAGCGGCTCACTCTCGGCCTTCAAAGCGGCAAGAGGTCGCAGGTTTTGCTCGGCGTCACCGGCTCCGGAAAGACCTTTACGATGGCTAACATCATCGAGCGGGTCCAGAAACCGACGCTGATTTTGGCGCACAACAAGACCCTGGCAGGCCAGCTTTACCAAGAGTTCAAGGCCTTTTTTCCGGACAATGCAGTTGAGTATTTCGTCTCTTACTACGACTTTTATCAGCCGGAAGCCTACATCGCGAGGACCGATACTTACATCGAAAAGGACCTGGCGATCAACGACAGGATCGAAAAGATGCGCCTCAGTGCAACCCGCTCCCTTATCGAGCGGAGCGATTGCATCATCGTCGCGTCCATCTCCTGCATCTACGGCCTCGGCACGCCCGAATACTATAGCCAGATGCTCCTCAACCTCGCCGTTGGACAAGAGGTGCGAAGGGATGATGTGCTCCTCCACCTGGTCGAGCTGCACTATAACCGGAACGATTACGACCTGGCGCGAGCGACGTTTCGCGCCCGCGGCGATGTATTGGAGATCGTGCCGGCCTACGAAGACGACCTGGCGTACCGGATCGAGTTTTTCGGCGACGAGATCGAAAGGCTGAGTGAGATCGACCCGCTGACCGGCAAGGTGCGCAAACGACTCGACAAGATCACGATCTATCCCGGATCGCACTATGTGACGCCGGAGATCGTCCGCTTCGATGCGATCCGGACGATCCGGCAGGAGTTGACCGAGCGGGTCGCCCATTTCCAACAGGAAAACCGGCTGATCGAGGCGCAGCGGATCCGCGAGCGGACGAATTACGATCTGGAAATGATCCGGGAGATTGGCTTTTGCAAGGGGATCGAAAACTATTCCCGCCACTTCAGCCGCCGCCTGCCCGGGCAGCCGTCACCCTGCCTTCTCGACTATTTTCCGGAAGATTTTCTCTTCATCATCGATGAGTCGCACCAGACTTTGCCGCAGCTCCATGCGATGTATAACGGCGACCGTTCGCGCAAACAAACGCTCATCGAATTCGGCTTCCGCCTCCCCTCCGCTTTCGACAACCGTCCCCTGAAATTCGAGGAGGCGTATGCGAAAATCAGGCAGGTGGTCTACGTCTCGGCCACGCCAGGCAATTGGGAGATTGAGGAAGCGGCAGGCGACGTCGTCCAGCAGATCATCCGGCCGACCGGCCTCCTCGATCCTCCAATCGAGGTGAGGCCCGCCGCCGGACAGGTCGACGACTGTCTGGAAGAGATCCGCCGTGAAACAGAGCAGGGAGGCAGGGTCCTTGTCACTACGCTCACGAAAAAACTGTCGGAAGACCTCTCGAAATACCTCAATGAGATCGGCGTGAAAGCCAAATACATGCACTCCGACATCGATACGCTGGAGCGGATGCAGATCCTCAAATCGCTTCGCCTTGGCGAGTTTGACGTCCTCGTCGGGATCAACCTCCTTCGCGAAGGGCTCGATCTGCCGGAAGTGTCCCTCGTCGTCATCCTCGACGCCGACAAAGAGGGGTTTCTCCGCTCGGAAACCGCCCTTATCCAGACCTGCGGCCGGGCGGCGCGCAATGTCCGCGGCCGCGTCCTCTTCTATGCCGATAAGCAAACGGCAGCGATTCAAAAGGCGATTGCCGTCACTTCGGAGCGAAGGGCGGTCCAAGAGGCGTTCAACGCCAAGCACGGCATCACGCCTCGAAGCGCCAAGCGGGAGCAGATTGAATCGATTGAAGATACATTCGGCCTCATCGACCAGATTCCGGAGTCTATCAAGCCGGTGGCCCCGGAGCATGTCGAGATCGCCGATCTCGAAAAGAAGATCCGCGAATGCGAAGCGGACATGCGCCGCGCGGCCAAGGACCTTCGCTTCGAAGACGCGGCGCGGCTCCGCGATCAAATGCGCTACTACCAAAGCCTGGAAATGCTCAAGAGCGATTCATCCATTTCTTGAATTGCGAAAGAATTTAGCTATCTCTTTTTTTGTTACGGCGCCTTGTGCCACTCCTAGAATAAGCTCTTGATATTCTGCATCAGAAATAGTGAATTCTTTTTTATAATTAATGGCGAAAAAAACCATTGTTGTCATGGATGCCGTTCGTTTGTTTCCATCAACAAATGGGTGGTTTTGGATAAGATGAAAAAGATATGCTGATGCTTTATCAAAAATTGTGTGATGTAATACCATTCCAAAAAAACAAATTCATAAATTTAATTGACAGGGTCTGTTAGACTATTTGCCTTTCAAAAAGGATGTTTATGCGTGGAAGAAAGGCTGGGGCTATCAAAGACCTCGAACAATACGATTTCGACAAATTA
>DAIDLB010000030.1 GCA_027449725.1 Chlamydiota bacterium | reverse complement strand
TAACCCTTTATCAGAAGAACCTGTTTTTTCAAAAACATCTTCTGTTGTAAGTGAATGCCATGCAAAATCTTCAACCACTCACATCCCCCGCCTAAAATATCAATCTGATTGAAAATGCTAATAAAATAAAAAACACAATTGTGAGTAAAGTAACAAGATAGCCTGCCAGAAGAAAAGCTCCATCATCTTCCAACAATCCGATACTTAATAGAAGTATGGCCAACCCAGCTGAGAGATTTGTAAGAGGAATCGGCAACGGCAAAGCAAGAGAAATCCCTAACAATACAATTAAAAGCCCATTGCAGACATGCATAGACCTGTGTTCATTGAGCCACCTAAATCGCGGATGAATCCAATGCTTCATCTTCGTCAATAATTTAACACTTTTTTGTGCAATTTTCTGAATCCTTGATGAGGGAACAGTTTTTAACATCACTTTCTTTGGCAACCACGCACGTTTGCCGAATGCCATGCGAAAGCCAATGAATGCAATCACTAAACCAAATGGGGTTGATAATCCTGGAATTTGTAAAGGCTGACAAAAGGGCAGGCTCAAGATGATAAGAATTAATACACGCCCTTTACCTGACAGAATCTTGAGTATTTCTCCTATCGAAACAGTCGATTGTTTCTGAGAGACCTCGAGTAGGATGGCAAGATTTTCCCTTAAATCTCTATTCTTCATGGATTATCTTGAGTTAGTACATTACTTGTACTAATAAGCTTGCTTCAAAATTTTGGAAATGAAAAAACATGATCGTATCATGTGGCGGTATTCAGTTTCTAAAATTTGACACTGTTCACCACCTATCCACCACCTGATCGAAAATAGGAATTTTATGACTAATAGATAGTAGCCGTAACTTGTTGAAATAAAAGAATCTGGGTGATAGGATTCGAACCTACGACCTCTTGCACCCCATGCAAACGCGCTAGCCAAGCTGCGCTACACCCAGATGGTCACTTAGAACTGCAGCTACGCCCTCGAACTGGATCTCCGCTTTCTTGAACTCTTTTACGCCGTGGCGTGCACACTCTTCGACGATTTTTTCGAGAGAGTCGCCGGGATGAAGTTCAAGCGCCGTCAGGTCCACTGAAATTGAAGCTGAGAATACAACGCCGTTGCGAAGGCCTTTCACACGGAAGTTGGCGTAGAGGGAATCCTTTTTGCGCGTGATGTTCGTAAAACGGATCAGGTTGTTCTCAGCCAAATTTTTCATGTGTCACCTTCCAAAGCCAATCATTGTAAGCAAGGAGCGCCATTCTGTCCAGATTTCAAAAAATTCACCTGCATCCGAGAATTCTCTTTTCTGCTATATTCCCCTGCCATGATGGCATCTTCTCCTCCCGCTTCTGCAAGGATGGACCGCTCCTGGCTCGATCGCTTAAAGTCCGAATTTGAAAAGCCGTACATGCGGAAGCTCGAGGCCTTTTTGGCCCAAGAGATCGCAGATGGCCAGACAATTTTTCCCCCTTTCGAAAAAACGTTTGACGCCCTCTGCCGCACTCCTTTTGAAGAGGTCAAGGTCGTCATTATGGGACAAGACCCCTATCACGGGGCCGGACAGGCGCACGGCCTGAGCTTCAGCGTTCTGCCGGGCGTGCAGATCCCTCCCTCTCTGCAAAACATCTACAAGGAACTGGCGGCCGACATCGGTTTCACTCCGCCCGGGCATGGCACTCTTTTAGGCTGGGCCGCCCAGGGCGTTTTGCTTCTCAACGCGACGCTTACCGTCCGGGAAGGGCAGCCCCGCTCTCATTACGGAAGAGGCTGGGAAGAGTTCACCGACCGGATTGTGCGTCTCTTGGCCGACAGGAAGGATCCGCTCGTCTTCATTTTGTGGGGCAAGTCCGCTTTGGAAAAGTGGCGCCATGTTGCGCCTGAAGGGGAGGCGTCGCATCACCTGGTTCTCGTCTCGCCGCACCCATCGCCGCTCTCCGCCCACGCGGGGTTTTTCGGCTGCCGCCACTTTTCGAAGGCCAATGAATTCTTGAAGCGGGCGGGAAAACAGCCAATCGATTGGAACCTCTCCGGATGTTGAAACGAAAGCTCACGCTTGCGTCGGTCTTTTTCACCTTCTTCATCGACAACCTCTGCTGGGCCATCGTCTTCCCCATCTTCGCTCCCTATTTCCTCGATCCCGAAAACAAGCTCTTCACACCCGATGTCGCCATCGGGGAGCGGACGACCCTCCTCGGCCTCTTTCTCATGGCCTTCTCGTTGGGACAGTTTTTCGGCGCGCCGCTTCTCGGCGAATATGCCGACCGGAGGGGACGGAAAAAAGGGCTTGCGGTCAGCATTTTCTATGCATTTTTCGGACTCGCGTTGAGCGCCGTCGCCATGCAAATGGGAACGCTCTGGCTTCTCTTCGTCAGCAGATTTATCACCGGCGCGTTTGCCAGCAACATCCCCATCTGCCTCGCCAGCATCGCCGACCTGAGCCCCGATGAGAAAACGAAGACGAAGCTCTTCGGCTATCTCTCTCTTTTTGCAGGCCTCGCCTTCGTCGCGGGTGCTTTTGCCGGAGGCAGGCTCTCCGATTCGACGGTGCATCCCTTCTTCACTCCCTTTCTGCCCCTTTGGCTTGCTGCAGGGCTGACCCTTTGCAACCTCTTTTTCGTCTGGTTCGGATTCAGGGAGACGGCCGAGGTGGACCCGAGCGTTCAATACAACTTTTGGGAAGGGTTTCAAAACATTGGCCAGGCTCTGAAGACCGAGCGGATCAAGCGGATCTACGCGATCTACTTTCTCTTCGTCTTCGCCTGGACGCTCCTCTTCCAATTTACACCCGTCCTTGTCGTCGAACGGTTCAGCTTCACCAACTCAGGCATCGGCAATCTTGCGATTTTCATGGGGATTTTTTGGGCCCTTAGCTCCGGCTATCTGAATAAATGCCTTCAAAAGCGCTTCTCCGATTTCTTTGTCCTCGAGATCTGTTTGATCGCGTTCACGGTTCTCTGCGTTCTCATCGCGGTCCCCGCCCCCCTTTGGATGATGCTCACATTTTTAGGCGGCGGCGTCCTGATCGCGGGACTCGCCTGGCCCCTTTGCACTGGCGTCATCTCGAATTTGGCCCCGCGCCAGATCCAGGGAAAAATTCTCGGCATCAGCCAGTCGATGCAATCGCTTGCGATGTCGATAGCCCCCGTCATCGGAGGCCTCGCCTACCGGAAATCAGCCAGCCCCCCCTTTCTCATCGCCGGCGGCGCTCTCTTCATCGCGTGCATCATCTACTTTTTGGCAGTGAAACAACCGAGGAAACCATGAAGATCCCCAAGTCCTGGCCGTTAGTTGCAGCCCTCCCAATCGGAATCGCTATTCTGTGGCTTGTGGGCGGACGCGCCCCAATCCGCATCGACGACGCTCGTCTCGCCGCGCCCTTAATCGAGGTGCGCGCGGACGTCCCCGGTATCCTTTCTCATCTCAACATCGAGGAGGGTGGTTGGATAGAAAAGGGGGAGACTCTCTTTTCGCTCAGCGCCGCCGAAGAAGAGGCCGACCTGGCCGCCCAGCAAACGGCGATCGAAGCTCTTCGCCACAAGCTCGCCGGACACCTCGCCGAAGCGGAAGCCGCGATGCAGGAATATCTCAACGCACGCTCCGACGAGGCCATTGGGATGCAAGACCACTCCGAACAGCCGCTCGCCCGCCTCGGCGCGCAGCAGGGACTCGCTGAGCAATGCCGAAAAGAGATCGCCGCCGCAGCGCAAAAAGTTGAGCTGGCTAAAACCGTCATTCAACGGAAACACGTTCCGTCGCCCGCATCGGGCTATCTCATCGAACGGAAAAAAGGCGACGGCGAAGCCACTCTTCCGGGCGACGCGGTCTGTCTTCTCTGCAATGCAAAAACGCTTTGGATCGAAGCCGTCGTTCCCGAAACTTCTGCCTCTCAAATCCAAATCGGTCAACGAGCGACCGCCCGCCTCCCCTCAGACACCTCCCTCAAATGGGAAGGGGAGATCTCCTGGATCTCTCCCATCGCCCTGCCCAACCACGCAGGCATCCCCGTCCGGATCTCGCTCAAAGAGGGCTATCCCGACTGCCTCCGCCCGAACCTGCAAGTGCAACTGACTCTCCATGCGCCTTCCTGACAGCCTGCAAGCGGCGATCGAGCGCGAGTGCGCTCCCTTTTCTCCGGATGAGCTGAAAAAAGCCGCCTCTCATCTCACCACCCGCTACCAGGAAAGCGCCCCCTCCGCCTTCCAAAACCCGGCCGCAGGGGCTGCCTACCTCGCCGTCCGGATGCCGGCAACCTATGCCGCCATCTACGCCGTCCTCCTCGAATGCAGCAACCGAATGCGTCCCCCAACAACCTGTCTCGACCTCGGCGCCGGGCCGGGAACAGCCTCCTGGGCCGCCGCCGCCCTCTTTCCTTCCCTCCTCACCCTGACCCTGATCGAACAAAGCCTCCCCATGGCCCAAACCGGACAGCGCCTCGCCTCCGCCTCCCTGTCTCCTCTTCTCCAGCACGCAACCTGGCACACGCAGCCCCTCCAAGGTTCCCTTCCCCCAGCCGACCTCGCCCTCCTCTCCTACGTCATCGCAGAACTCTCTCCCGCCCAAACCACCCAACTTCTCGAGCGCCTCTGGCCGCAGACCCAAACCATTGTCGTCATCGAACCCGGGACCCCGGCAGGCTACGGCCGCATCCTGCAAATCCGCGAATGGGCGCTAGCCGCCGATGCCCACCTGATCGCCCCTTGCCCCCACCGCCTAGCCTGTCCTCTCCAATCGCCCGACTGGTGCCACTTCCCGGCCCGGGTCGAGCGGACCCGCATGCACAAATTTTTGAAAAGCGCCACTCTTGGCTACGAAGATGAAAAATTTTCCTATCTCGCCTTCTCCAAAACCCCCGCACCGATCCCCCTTGGCCGAATCGTCGGCCCCCCAAAAAAAGGGTCCGGCCTGATCCAATTCCCCCTCTGCACACAAGGCCAACTCCTCTGTCAAACCATCTCCCGCAGCCAGGAATCCTACCGCTCAGCCCGGAACGCATCTTGGGGCGACGGCTGGTTGTAAAACCTTCCTGCGCGCGGTGTAAAACCGCTTTACAGAAACCCTCCCGTCCCTGTTACAATAGAAGCGATGAGCGGCAAACCCTTCACTATCTCCATTGAAATCGCAAAGAAAACTTTTCGTTTGTCTGCGCCCGTCTTCTCCGGAGACGCCGCAGCTCCCAAGGCCATCGCCAACTACTTCGCCTCCCTCCCCGACCGTAAAGCCACTCTCTCCATTCAAGAAGATCAAATCCTCCTCGAAGAAACCCTCCCCTGTTCCTCGGGCCCTCAGCCGACGCTCCGCCAGCAAGTCTACGACTTCCTGCGCCGCGCCCGGCGCTGCCATCACCATCTGCGCTGCGCTGCCAACGATGAGCGGCTTGGCGATATCCAATCCATTCTTTAAGGGCTCCGCCCCTCTGGAAAACGAAGTTTTTCAAGCCCGCAAAAGGGCGAGCCCTTTTGAAACCCCTTTTTTTATGCTGGCGCACGGAGTGCGTCAGCATAAAAAAGAGGTTTCCAAGTGAGGTTCTGTCGATTTTCGTGGGCTTTTGAGCCGCTTTTCAATACTGAACTAATCTTGAAAAGATGGGTTTCGGGGACTATAGTTT